>JACJXT010000013.1:0-300000 GCA_020636535.1 Chitinophagales bacterium | reverse complement strand
TAACGCTCGAACTACTTAAAAAAGCTAAAAATCTTGAAACTCACTTCGTTCAAACAGCAAGATTTTCTTTACGCCTTTTTATTTGTTCTCACTAAATTTATTGAATGTCATTTTAATTACTTACTGAATAAAAATCTGCACTTCGTAAATGTTTTGTATAATTTTATCTCATCACAAATTCCTAATGTGTAATCTATAATTATCCTAAATAAAATTTTTACTTTTGTTGCAAGTTAGAAAAAAAACACCAATGTCAGTAAGAACAAGATTTGCACCAAGTCCAACAGGACCATTACATTTAGGAGGCGTAAGAACCGCTTTATATTGTTATTTATTTACCAAACATCAAGGCGGTCAATTTTTATTACGAATAGAAGATACCGACCAAAATCGTTTTGTAGAAGGTGCAGAACAATATATTAATGATGCTTTGGCTTGGGCTGGTATTCCTATTGATGAAGGCGTAAATGAAGGTGGCAATTTTGGACCATATAAACAAAGCGAAAGAAAGCATTTATATAAACAGTATGTAGATCAATTAATTGAAAATGGCAATGCCTACATGGCTTTTGATACTCCAGAGGAACTCGAAGCAATGCGTGAACAGTATAAAGCACAAGGTGTTCCAAATCCTGCATACAATGGTGTTACTAGGCAGTATATGAAAAATTCTTTAGCATTGCCTAAAGATGAAGTAGATAAACGATTAGCAGAAAATCAACCTTTTGTAGTGCGATTAAAAATGCCAAGAAATGAAGAAATTCGTTTTGAAGATAAAGTGCGTGGTTGGGTAGTTTTTCATTCATCGCAATTAGACGATAAAGTGATTTTTAAAAGTGATGGCATGCCTACTTATCATTTAGCGAATGTGGTAGATGATTATTTAATGCAAATTACTCATGTAATTAGAGGTGAAGAATGGTTACCAAGTACACCAACACATATTATGTTGTATAAAGCTTTAGGTTGGGAAGATAAAATGCCAGCATTTGCTCATTTACCTTTGATATTAAAACCAGATGGACATGGAAAATTATCAAAACGAGATGGTGATAGATTAGGATTTCCTGTATTTCCTTTGAATTGGACAAATCCTGAAACTGGCGAAGTGAGTCAAGGTTACAAAGAAAGAGGTTTTTTACCAGAAGCATTTGTAAACATGTTGGCTTTTTTAGGTTGGAATCCTGGAACAAACCAAGAGTTGTTTACTATGGACGAACTCATTCAAGCTTTTTCTATAGAAAGAATTGGTAAATCTGGTGCTAAGTTCGATTTTGAAAAAGCAAAGTGGTACAATCAGCAGTTTATAAAAATGAAAAGTGACGATGATTTGTATAATATGGTAGCACCAATGATGCAATCACAAATTGATGCAAAAGGAACAGACTATGTTAAAAAATATATTTCATTTTTTAAAGAACGAGTAACCTTTTTAGAAGAATTTCCTACAGTAGGTTATTTTATGTTTGAAGCACCTAAAACTTTTGATGAGAAAGTAGTTCAAACAAAATGGAATGACAATGTAAAACCTTTATTCGAAGATTTAATCAATCAGTTTCAAGCATTGCCAAATTTTACTCATGATGCTATAGAACAAACTGTAAAACAAGCTGTAGAAACCAATGGATTGAAAATAGGTATGGTATTTCCTGTATTAAGAGTAATGCTAACTGGCGAAGCTGGTGGTCCTCCATTATTTGAATTAATAGAAATGCTAGGACAAGCAACTACTGTATCAAGAATGCAAGCGTTTGTAGAAAAATATAATATAGCTTAAAATGACAATTTAGTCAAAAATGGAATTATTTTTTGACCACATTACCTACACAAATACAACTAAAAATTCTTCCACATCATACTTTCCATTGGCAATGGTGTTTTCTGATTGTATTTTGCATTTTGCTTTTTGTTATAATAGTGTTCTATACTTCCTTTTACTTCAAAATAAATTAATTGTCCAACAGGCATGCCTGCATAAATTCTTACTGGTTGTATACAAGAAATTTCTAAAGTCCAATGGTTACAAAAACCAACATCACCTTTTCCAGCAGTAGCATGTATATCTATGCCTAATCTTCCCATACTCGACTTACCTTCTAAAAATGGAACATGTGCATGAGTCTCAGTATATTCTAGCGTAGCACCTAAGTATAAAATTCCTGGTTGCAAAACAAAACCATCTTCTGGTATTTCAAAATGTGTTATAGTATTGTGTTGCTTTGCATCTAGTATTTCATTGTCGTAAGTAGCTAAGTATTTAGATAAATGTACATCATAAGAGTTAGTACCTAACTTTTTTCTGTCGTATGGTTCAATTACAATAGCACCATTGTCAATTGCTACAAGTATTTCTTTATCAGATAATATCATGTTGCAAAAATAATTAAAATGCAGAGCTTTATCTAATATCAATTCCTTTAAAATGAAAAAGCTCTACATAAATTGTAGAGCTTTCTTTTTTAAATTACTTATGTAATTATTTTTTCTTGTTAACTGTGTCAGTTAATGCTTTACCAGCTTTAAACTTTACTGTAGTTTTAGCAGGAATTTTAATTGTAGCACCAGTTGCTGGGTTTCTACCAGATCTTGCAGCTCTCTTAGAAGTTGAGAAAGTTCCAAAACCAACTAATGTTACTTTATCACCTTTTTTTAAGGTTTTTGTGATGCTGTCAATTAATGCATCTAATGCGCTTGTAGCAGCTGCGTTTGTTGTTCCAGCAGCGTCAGCGATTACTTTTACTAAATCTCCTTTGTTCATATTAAAATGTTTATTGGTTAATTAATTTGTGCTACAAAGATATATGCTTATTCGATTTGTGCAAGGAAAATGTTTACAATGTTAATAAAATAAACCAGTTTGTGTGTAAAATCAACCAAAATTAGGCAGAAAATGAAGTTCCACAGCCACAAGTCTCCTTTGCATTTGGATTTTCATAGATAAATCCACGGTTATCTAAACCAGACTTAAAGTCAATAACAGTGTCTAATAAGTATAATTCATGTGCTTTATTAATGATAATGGTTAAATTATCAAGCTCATATATATTGTCATTATCTAATATACTATCGAATTTCAATACATAACTAAAACCAGCACAACCACCACCTTCTACACCAATTCTCAATCCATCAAAATCGGCAGACGATTGTTTTAAATACAATACTTCTTTCAAAGCAGCATCAGTTAACTGTATAGGTAAAACTTTAGTATCCATATCAACATAACAGTTTTGTTTAAAATAAAGTTCAAAGTTAATAACAAATAACTATTATAAATGCCATAGGTTCTTTATTTTTAACCCAAATTCAATTTATGCAAACATTCTTAGAAATTTTAAAATATACCGTTCCATCTATTATAGTACTAATAGGCATGTATCTTATTTTAAGTAAATTTTTTGAAGAAGAAAGAGCCAAGCAAAATACCGCTATCAGAAAACTATTGATTAAAGAGAATAGCAAAATATCTTTACCACTTCGCTTACAAGCTTATGAAAGAGCAACACTTTTCTTAGAAAGAATCAATCCATACACACTATTACATAGAGTTTACAAACATGGAATGACCATTAAAGAACTCAATTTGGCAATGCTCAGTGTAATAAGAAGTGAGTATGAATATAACCTATCGCAACAAATGTATATGAGTAACGATGCATGGACAATGTTAGTAAGAGCGAAAGAAGAAACACAGAAAATAATAAATACTATAGCAATTCAACTACCAGAAGATGGAGATGGCATGATATTAAGTAAAGCCATTTTAGAATATTATATGGAAGACGATAAACAAATGCCAGTCCAAATTGCACTAAACTTTATAAAAGATGATGTTAAAACGCTATTTTAAAATAGTACTATCAATTATATTTTTTTGTTTGATTACTACTGCTTGTAAAACATTTGTAGCAACACAAGAGCAGTTTGAACGCAAGGCAATAGAAAATCTAGTATTCGATACTTCAATTGTCAACCAATATCAACCATATAAAGATTCGTTAGACAAAAGCATGAAAGTTAAAATTGCAACATTACAAAACGATGTTGTAAAAGCACAGCCAAGTTCAACGCTTACTAATTTATTGGCAGATATTTTATTTGAACAAGCAACCAAATACATCAAACAACCAATTGATTTTGCAGTAATGAATTATGGCGGAATTAGATTGCCAAGCTTAAGTAAAGGAGATTTACTAGTAGAACATGCTTACCAATTAATGCCTTTTGATAATTATATTGTAGCATTACAATTAAATGGAACACAAGTACAAGAATTATGTAATAGTATAGCAAAAAGTGGAGGTTGGCCAGTGAGTCACATTCAATTCACGATAGATGATGCCAACGCAAACAATATTCAAATTAATAATGAAGCACTGCAAAACAACAAATTGTATACTGTTGCAATGATAGACTATATTGCTAATGGTGGTGATAATATGACGATGTTAAAAACAATTACTCAAATACCAACAGGAGTTTTGTTAAGAAATGGCATTATAGACTATTTTAAAACTAAACAGATAATTATTCCAGACGATACTAAAAGAATTCAACATGCAGAGTAGAAGACACTTTTTAAAATCGACTTTAGTAGGAAGCACTGTTTTATTAGCCAATAATCCACAACAAGTATTTGCAGCAAATGCAGCAACAGACTTATGCATTTTACATACTAATGATGTACACAGTAGAATAGAACCATTTCCATCAAACGATAAAAAATATCCAAATATGGGTGGAATTGCTATGCGAAAAACATTGTTAGACAATATCAGAAAACAAGAAAGTAATACACTACTATTAGACGCAGGCGATATTTTTCAAGGCACACCATATTTTAATTTCTTTCATGGCGATGTAGAAATAGACATGATGAATTTATTAGGATACAATGCTGCAACAATTGGCAATCACGATTTTGATGGTGGAATTGATGTATTAGCCAAACAAATAAAACGAGCCAACTTTCCGTTTGTAAATTGTAATTACGATTTTTCTAATACAATTGTCAACGGATTAGTACATAAAAAAGTAATCATTAAAAAAGGAAAATTAAAAATAGGTATCACAGGTTGTGGGGTAGCTTTAGATGGATTAGTTCCAAATCAATTATATAAAGAAACCAAATACATAGAACCAATTGAAGCAGTTCAAGAACAAGTCAATCAATTAAAACAACAAGACCAATGCGATTTAATTATATGTTTATCACATTTAGGTTATAAATACGATAATGACAAAGTATCAGACCATACACTAGCTAATGCAGTAAAAAATTTAGATTTAATTATTGGCGGACATACACATACCTTTTTAGAAGTGCCAACTATGATTACAAATAAATGGAATCAGCAAGTAATTATTAATCAAGTTGGTTGGGCAGGACTTTACTTAGGTCAACTCAACTTTAAATTTGAAAAAAAATCAAAAAAATACTTATCAAAACACCACACTGTAATTGTGGATAAAAAATCAATAGAAAAATAATTTTTTTTATACAGAAAAGTTTGTGATATTAGCAAAGTTATTTGATTCAGAATTTTTAAAAGCCATTTAGTTAAGATTATGAAGAGCAAGCATGAACTTGTGTGGGAAAACTGCCTTAAAATTATAAAAGATAATATTAACCTTCAGAGTTATAACACTTGGTTTAAACCTATTGTTCCAGTAAAGTTAGATGATGATGTATTAACAATACAAGTTCCAAGTCAATTCTTTTATGAATGGATAGAAGAACATTTTATAGCACTACTTAGAAAAACTATTCAACGAGAATTAGGTTCAAACGGAAAACTAGAATATCGTATAAAAATGGAAAGCGATAATTTAGTAAATGCAAAAACTATTAATGTACCTAATCAAAAAGAAGGTGTGGTAGAATCTAATGAAGTAGATATACCAATGCTCTTTAGTAAACCAATTGTAAAAAATCCGTTTATAGCACTTGGGCTAAAGAAAATAAAAATACCATCACAATTAAATTCAAATTACACCTTTGATAATTTTATAGAAGGCGATTCTAATAAGTTTGCTAGAAATGCAGCGAAAGCAATTGCAAAAGCACCAGGCGTTACTTCTTTCAATCCACTAGTAATTTACGGTGGTTCTGGTTTAGGAAAAACACACTTAGCACAAGCAATTGGCAACTATATTAAAGCAAATAATCCAAACAAATCAGTATTGTATGTTGCATCTGAAAAGTTTACTAGTCAGTTTGTAGCAGCAGCAATGGATAAAGAAAATCAAAATAGTACTAGCGACTTTGTTCATTTTTATCAACAAATAGATGTTTTAATTATAGACGACATTCATTACTTCTCTAATAAACCAAAAACTCAAGATATCTTTTTTCATATATTTAATCACTTACATCAAAATGGTAAGCAATTAATCTTAACTTCAGATAGACCACCTAAAGATTTAGAAGGTATTGAAGAAAGATTATTGTCTAGATTTAAATGGGGATTAACTACAGATATTCAAGTTCCAGATTATGAAACAAGATATGCTATCTTACAAAATAAAATACACAAAGATGGCATGGAGTTAGAAGAAGATATAGTACGATTCATTGCTACCAATATCAAAACTAATGTAAGAGATTTAGAAGGTGTACTCACTACTTTATTTGCACAAGCTACTTTTAATAAGCAAGAAATATCATTAGACTTAGCTAAGAAAACAGTAATTAATTTTGTTAAACATGCTACTAAAGAAATTTCTTTAGACATGATTCAAAAAACAGTATGCGATTATTTTGAAGTACCAGTAGAAAAATTAAAAGAATCTACTAGAAAAAGACAGTTTGTACAAGCACGACAATTGTCTATGTATTTTGCAAAAGAATATACTAAGTTTTCATTAAAAGCAATAGGTAGCGAGTTTGGAGGTAGAGACCACAGTACGGTAATACACTCTTGTCAAGCAGTAAAAAATCTTATAGACACAGATGAAGAGTTTAAAGATGCTGTAGACGAGTTAAAAAAACGCATAGAATTAAGTTTATAATCATTTATTAATAGAAAGTGTTGTATAGTTGTATCAAAACAATTATCTTTGCACACCTTAAAAGTTCTTTACAGAGGTGAGATGGGTGAGTGGCTGAAACCAACAGTTTGCTAAACTGTCGAACGGGAAACTGTTCCGCGGGTTCGAATCCCGCTCTCACCGCAACAATAAATAAATTCGGGGTGTAGCGCAGTCCGGTTAGCGCACCTGGTTTGGGACCAGGGGGTCGCAGGTTCGAATCCTGCCACCCCGACACTTTTAAAACCTATCTATTACAGATAGGTTTTTTGTTTTTATAAAGTGTTGGTTTTTGAGGTGGTTGTAGTGAAAAGTAAAAATTACTAAAATCAGTCAAAATTATCATTTTCTAGTATTTTAACACTTTTTGGCTACCTATAGGTATACTGTCTTGTCCTAAAATAACTTGTCTTTTTTTCATTTTTTAGACTCTTATTACTTGTTAATTGTGTAAACCTATTATAGAACAAGACAGGAACTACAGTACTACTCAGCAACTTTCTTATTCAACTCTAAACTATAATAAGCAACTAATATAAAACTGCCTAGCAAAAAAGTAATAGTTACAGCTTCTACATGTTGATGTGGAAATACTATATGTTTTAAAATATCTTTGGCAACGCTATCAAAATTAAAGACAAAATCCCATGAATTATATCTTAAAAATCGACCTATATATACACCAAATGCACAGATAAATGGAATGGTTAGCGTAAACAGCATACTCCATTTTTTTCCATATTTTAATTGTATTATTTGCTGCAAGTCTTTGATAGAGTACAAACACATCATCAAACCTGTCCATGCATAAAATAGTAAGATGATTAAATCTAATACCAATGGAAATCCTTCTCTAATTCTCAAATGAATTAAATCTGTAAGAATGTATGGTGCATTAGGTAAGAATATCAACCAGAGAAAAAATAGGATAATATATTTAAACGATTTAAAATTTTCTCTTCTTTTGGAAAATAAATATAGTCCAATAACATATGGAATAGTTGCTAAAATTAAATTCCAAATTAAGAATACATAAATTGGCATTTTAGTTTGATATACTCTAAAGAAGACCAAAAATACACTAAGTGCACTTGTGATACTTAACGAAATAACTACACTTAATCTTTCGTTTTGTTGTAATGTTTGAATTATTTTTTTCATTTTGTATTTTCTTTTATTAATTGATTGGTTAAATGAATTAGCGTTTCTTTATGATTACTCGACACACTTACTAAATAAAATGGTTCTTGGTTGATAAAACTTTTCCAACGCCATTGTAATTGTTTGGTAGTACAAATTTTACCATTAGAATAAAACCAAGCTGTGTAAATGGTACTTTTGTTTTTTACAATATCTCCAATATAAACAGTGTTATTATTGATATTATATTTATTAAACTGTTTCATTTTATAACCACTTCCTTTCCAACAATACATTGGATTGTGTTCACTGCTAAAAAAGTAAGGCATTGGTTTTACATAAATCAACTGGTTATTGTTTTTGTATTTTACAATATCATGCGTAATGGTTTCTTTTTCAAAATTGTGTAGCGATTGTAATGGTAACTGTTTAATTGGTTGAATTTTTTCTTGCTGAAATAACATTAAATAAGTACCTATTAATATAATAACTATAAACAAAGTATAAACTATATTTTGTTGTTTAGTAGATACTGTTTCTGATGACCTAATATACACTTTGCCCATTTTTTTAAACAAATATTTTAATAAAAAGTATGAAGGCAACATAGTATAAATTACAAATACAATAATACCAATACCGTAATGCATATTGTTTTCCGGAAAAACTTTAAAAGCAACCAACAATAAAATTCTTATTAAATTATTAGTTATAATACTTATTAATACAAATGCATAAAATCCAAATAGTGCCAAAAAAGATAGTGTTTGCTGCTGTTTCTTTTTAAAGTGTTCTACTAAGAGTACAGCAAACACCAATCCTGCTAAAAGCATGTGTAAACCTGCACACGCTTCGTCTATAATAAATGGCTGTTGATTAATTAATAATTGATTGCCTTCTGCTACGCAATTGTTTGTCCAAAGATTGAGTAATACAGATGTCCAATAAGTGAGTTTTAAACGAAGTGGAAAACCTATAATACTCGATACCATAGTAAAAATTGGTGAACACAATATTGCCATGATATAAGCATTGATAGACAACCGACCGAGTACCACACTTAAAAATTCTATGACTAAAATTAGTGTTGATAGATATAGAAACGATGTAATTTGTGTGTGCCAATACAACAACATACAGATTAAACTGAAGAGCAATACAAAGTGATTGGCTTTTTTGGTTGCTTGTATTGGTGCTACCATTGCGTAACCAATTATAGCACCAAGTTGTAGTGTTGAAACTCTTAGATAATCACTTATAAATAAGAATGAAAGTATACAGTACACTAATATACAACTATATAGTATTATAGTGTGATTGATATTGTATTGACTATTGGTATCAACGGAATAAGTACGCATATCTTGACGATTTTATGTTGATATAAATTACACTTACGAGTAATAGTATAATGAGCATCCATTCATGTGGTTCAGGAACAGCACCATCGTTGTGAATATCTGCATTCGCTAAAGCATCATTGTCTTTTTTAATGTCGAATCTGTCGTAATCATGTTGTGTTTCTAAAACGATTAAGCTACTAATTGGACTTACCACATTGGCATCACTTACTAAGTTGTACGCTATTGGTGCAATACTGTCGTTTTGTATTGTTTCTAAAGTCATTTGATGCATAGCTTGATTATAAGCAAATAATCGAAACACATGGTCTGGTGCATTTTTAGGAACATCTAACAAAGGAATACTCGCAATTTTTGTTTGATTGTCTAAATGAATAACAGAATCGCTTGTTGATATATTAGGAAATTGATTATTTTTTATCGTAGTAATTGCTGTTTGTAAATTGGTATTGTAAATTTGTACAGCACTATATTCTTTCAAAGTTTTAAACATAGCATTGCTTTCATCGCCAATATTAATTACATTTAATTTATGATTTATAAAATATCTATTAGTATAATTAAAATATAAATTATCTTTTAACTCTTTTAAACTTGGTCCTTTTTGTTCACTTTTTGTAATGATTATACTGTGTGCTGCATCTTTAATTTCGTACAATGGAAGCACATTAAAGTTGATTTGTTTTAGTTCTTTATATAGTGTTTGTTTATTATCTGCTGTAATTTTTATCCACTTATTTAGATAAACGAATAAGTTTTTATTACTTAAATCGGTTGTAATTTTGTTCCACTCTGTTTTATTCCATGATTTATTAACATCTAAAAAAATATTATTTGCAATAAATGGTTTGTGCTGTATTTTATCTTCACTCAACAAATAAGTATTGTCTTTATAGTGAAAAATACCGTTTACAATTTCTGGTGCATTAAACGACAGTTTCCAAGTATTATAATCGTGTTTACCAATTAGATAGTCTGTGCCACTTTTTTTCAAGAAATATGGTTTAGATAAATTGTCAATAGTATCTGTAAAATTAACTTGAACAATTTCTTTAGTACGCAATAAGTCTGGTCCTTTACAAGAAATATTTTTATATGATAATTCATTATCTTTAAATGCTAATGGTGCAGTAATTCCTAATTTAAATTTTCTGTTTTCTTGTGGTGTACAAGGAAAAATACGCACACTTACTTTATTGCCTTCTTGCCAATGCACTACAGATGGATCTCTTTTTTCTACACCAACAATAGTATTGTATGCTGTTTTGGCTTTTTGTTTACTAGTTAAATATGCTTTTTCCTCAACGCCATTAATCCAAAGCGAGAGCGAACTTACCGTAGCACCTTCTGGTAAGTAAAAGGTATATATTGCTTCTTGTTGATTCCAAGTATAAGCATTATTATTTTTTATATTAATTGTTTTCTCAGTATAAGATAATCTTTGTTTTGGATAAATTCTAATATTGGTAGTGATGCTTTCAGTCTTCAAATCATCGCCACGCCACAATCTACTTTCTGTAAGATGCGATGCATCGTAGTTAGATTCTAAAATTCTAATGATGTCATTTTCTGTTAGGTTGATGTCACTAGAAAAAGCACTGCTAATTAAAACTAATGGATCATGTACTTTGTCTATGTTATAATTGCTGTTGCTTCTGCCAAATCCAAAAATATCAAAATCAAACATATCATCAATATTTGGATAAAGTATATTATTTAATAGTATTTTTTTAGACTCATTATTATTAGGTAGTCGTTGTGCAATATACATCCATTTTGGAATAGCTTTTTCTTTTTGTAATTCTAAGTATTGTGTTTGTGTATTAATTCGGTTGACTTGTACATTCCATCTTATAACATAAAATACTACTGTACTAAACAGTATAACAAATATAAACAAGTATATTTTTTTATAGTATTTATATAACACTGCTTCTTTGTACAACACATTAGTAATGTATATAAAGGAGAACAATGGTATAAATGCATGAATACCAATTCCTAGTACGATGATACCAATCAATCCGAATAAATAATTTGGAATTAATATAATTGAATAATATAATAGTATTACTGCTGAACAAAATAAAGAACTATAAAGTATTGTTTTGATAAATGTTCCACCAAATTCGAGCAATGGTTTAAAGAGTAGTATTGCCATGTTGACTACAATAAAAACCGACCACCAAGTTGTAGAAATATAAAACAGTTGCATTTCTCTGTTGAGTGCAAAGCAACTAATAATACCACTTACAATAATTGGATAAGTTGCTAAAGAACTTGTCCATGTTTTTATTCTAAATATTTTAATAAAAGAATTACTAAATACTAAAAAAAGAAAGATACCGAAATGAATGAAAATCATTACTTCGTTGTTTGGTTGCGGCTTGTTTTGCCATAGTGCAAAAATAAATGCAGAGATGACTGTGAGTACAACACCAATTGTGTACATTTTCCAGTCTTTGCTAATGTTTTGTTGATTGTTTGATTCCATAATGTTTAATTTAAAAAGTACTTTGAAATACAAAGTATAAGTGCAAAAAATTTTATTTTAGTTGTTTAATCATTAATTCTAATGCTTTGATATGCTCTTGAAAAGCTTTTCTTCCTTCGGTAGAAACGGCATAAGTAGTAAGTGGTTTGTTTTTTACAAATCGTTTTTTAGTTTTGATATAATTGCTTTCGTCTAATTTTTTTAAGTGTGTCGCTAAGTTTCCGTCAGACACATCGAGTTGTTCTTTGAGTTCTACAAAACTCAATTCGTCGTTCACCATTAAAAAAGACATAATGCCTAATCTAATTTGATTATCGAAAATTTTATTGAGTTGTGCAATTGGGTTTTTCATTGCTATTTTATTTTCTATCGTATTTTAAGTACATGGCAATTCCATACACAATGTGCAAGATACCAAATCCAATGAACCAAAATAGTATGCCGTGATAAATATAATAGGCATTAAATAAACCTAAAACCATCATACATATAGATAATGTTTTAATATCTCTTACAGTATATCTCGAAACGGTAAACAAACCAATTCCGTAAAAAATTAAACAAGTTGGTGCAAATAGAAATGCCACTCCATTTTTAATTTGTAACAAACAAAAAATACCACCTACTATTCCAATGAGTAATAAATCGAGCAACATTTTTTTGCTAGTATTATTCCATATTTTTTGGTGATGTTTTTTTGCTTTTCTATAGGTGAAATAAAATCCGCCAGCCAATGCTACCAGAAAAATTAAAAATCCTAAACCAATTAAAGTAAGTGCTAGTTTTGAAATTAGAGTTCTTCCGTTTTCAAACTGCTCCCAACTTCTAATCAACATAATATTGTCTTGAAGAATTTTTGCGGCTACTAATGCTCCGATGATTGCAGTGCTACCAGCCCAAACTCCAGCTAAACCACTTAAGCTTAAGAATTTGGTGTTGTTGTCCATCATGTTTTTGATGTCGTTGATTTGTTGAAGGTATTTTGCTTTTTCTTCCATAAAAAGTACTTTGAAATACAAAGTTAAATTAAAAATTCAATTTACCAAATTTATTTTTGATTTTTTTAGTGAATAAGTATTTAATGAGCTTTCCTATAAATATAACAACCTGCTTCACTTGGATGATCTTGTACATAGTCATCAACATTTTCTTTACGAATTAAATTGATAATCATAAAATCACCAACAGCTACCATGGTAAAAAACATTCCAAATAATAGTAAAGGAAAGTTACCTGTTATAATAGCTATAATGTATGGAATAAATCCTAATATAATTGCTGGCATTATTGCACCTAAAATATAGTGTTTTACTTTTAAAGGTTCTGTACAATGACAATATGGCGTTAGCATTTTCCAGAGTATACCAAATTTAATAGACTTAAAACCTTTGCTTGCAAAAAACGACCAAGTAATTCCATGTATTAATTCATGTAGTATAATACCAATTACTATTGATAGTACTATCAATAACATTCTTAAAATTGGATTTAGTGTATCTAAATAACTTTTTATACCATCAGTTGATATATTGTTTTTCCACAGTAGATAAAATGGTAATCCAAAGACTAAAACTATTGGTATTATTAAAACGATAGCATAAACATTTGCCTTTGCTAAATCTATTGTTAATTGTTCTTTTTTATAACCTGAAAAGTCTTGCATTGTTTAATTTCTGTTATTTGCGTAAAAATGTTTAGTTCGTTACAATAATCATAAAAAAAGCTACTCAAAGGAGTAGCTACATGTTTTAATATTCGTCTTCGTTAAAAAGAAAATCTTCTTTCGTTGGATAGTCTGGCCAAATATCTTCGATATTCTCATAAATGTCCTCATCGTCTTCCAACTCTTGTAAGTTTTCTACTACTTCTAAAGGAGCTCCAATACGCATAGCATAGTCTATCAACTCGTCTTTAGTAGCTGGCCATGGTGCTTCTTCTAAGTAAGATGCTAATTCTAATGTCCAATACATAATTTATAATTTAATACTTTAATTAATTATCTGTGATTTTAGCAAAGCTAATTTCGTTCAGACTGCAAATATATCCTAAAAAACGAAATTTCAAAATAAAAATATTGTTAGATATCGTTCATTCTCAATTTAATGTGCTTTCCAAATGTTTTCTTTTATACCTTGTTGCCAGTTCAAAAATCTTGCCAAAACAAACAGGTAATCTGATAAACGATTTAAATAACGAATTAGTATTTCGTTTACTTTTTCTGTTTCGTTTAATCTAACTACCATGCGTTCAGCTCTACGGCAAATGGTTCGTGCTATATGTGCTTGTACAGCAGCTTTACAACCACTTGGAAGTATAAAGTGTTTTAATTCTGGTAATTGTTCATTCCACTCATCTATTTGTTGTTCTAGTACTTCGATGTGTTGTTCGTTAATTTCTGGTAAAATTAAATTGGGTTTTCCTGCAACTGCTGCTAAATGTGTACCTACATCAAATAACCTAGACTGTATTTGTTGTAGTTGTTCTAATATATCAGTAGTATCAATTTCTACCATAATACTACCAATAAAGCTATTGAGTTCATCTACAGTACCATAACTTTCTATTTTAATGTGCGATTTTAGCAACCGTTCGCCACCATATAGCATCGTCGTTCCGTCATCGCCAGTTTTAGTGTATATTTTCATGAATTTGTATTTTATAAATGATTCTTCATTTTTTCCCAAAGTACTTTTACCAATTTGTAGTAAGAAGCGGTTGTCCAACCTGCAATGTGCGAAGTAGCTACAACATTAGGAAATGCTAATAAAGTTTGATAAGTTTCAAATGTATGTATCTTGTTTGCAGTAATTGGTTCGTCTTCAAAAACATCAACACCAAAACCACGAATTAAGTTTTTATTTAAAGCATCAATTACAGTTAAAGTATCTGCAATTTTTCCTCTTGCTGTATTAATAATTATTGGTTGTTGCTTACACTTTGCTATAAATGATTGACTAATATAATGATGTGTCGTGGAATTATATGGTACATGAAAACTAATAACATTGCAGTTTGCTTGTATAAAACCTAAGTCAACTTTTTTATAGTTATAATTTTCTGTAATACTATTATCAATATCATAAAAATAAATATTTGTATCAAACACTTGAAGCAACTTAGCAAAAGCTTGTCCTGTGTTGCCAAATCCAATGATGCCAATTTTCTGCTCACTCAATTCAAAACCTCTGTTGGCTTCACGCAAAAAAATACCATTTTTTAATTCATTATTAGATTTGCTTACATTATTATTCAAATTGAGTAATAGAGCTAAACTATGTTCTGCTACTGCTTGTGCATTTCCTTCTGGCGAGTTAACCACTACTATATTTTTTTCTTTACAAACAACAACATCAACATTTTCTAAACCACTACCAACTCTTGCTATGATTTCTAAATTAGTCGCTGCATCTAATATTGTTTTATCAACGGTTAAATAAGTAGTTATTACTAGTACTTTGTATTGATGAATAATTTCTGCTAATTCTGTTTGACTAATGTCAAAAACTTCATCTACTTCATAACCAGACAATAAAAATTGTTCTTTTAAATAAGGATGAATCTGTGCTGTAATTAATACTTTTGGATTAGACATAATCTACTGCTTTATTGGCAAGTGCTACAAAGTCTTCAACACTTAGCTGCTCTGCTCTTTGATTGAAAAATACATCTTCTAAAAATGATTTAGGTAAAATAGCTTTTAGACTGCTGCGTAACATTTTTCGCCTTTGGTTAAATCCAAATTTAACAATATTAGTAAATAACTTTTCATCTTTTAATGGAAGTAAATTTTCCTTTCTTTTCAATAATAAAATACTACTCATTACTTTTGGTGGTGGTGCAAAGTTTTTAGGTTCAATATCAAAAAGTAATGTAGCATCGTAATAGTATTGTGTTAAGACTGAAATAATACCATAAGTTTTTGAACCATGTTTAGCCGCAACTCTATCTGCCATTTCTTTCTGAAACATACCAACTACAACTGGAACTTGTATTCTGTTTTCAATAGCTTTAAATATTATTTGTGATGAAATATTATACGGAAAATTGCCAACTATTGCTTGCTCTCCAGAAAATGTCGTAGCAAAATCAAGTTTTAAGAAATCAGCTTCAATTAAATTGATTTTATTAAATTGATTATAACTTTTCAAGTAATCAATGCATCTACTATCAAGCTCTACACAAGTAATTTGTTGTGGTAATTTTATAAGATATTTGGTTAAAGCACCCATTCCTGGCCCAATTTCTACTATTGGCAGTGTAGCAATATTATCTTGTATAGCTAAAAATATTTTTTGTATAACTTGTTCATTTACAAGGAAATGTTGTCCAAGTTGCTTTTTTGCTGAAATGTTTTTTTTCACTTTTTTATAATATAATTCAAAAATAAATTAATTTTACCATCCATAAAACTATCATTAAGATATGCTTATAACAGATAATAAAAAAGAAACAGAAGCTCAAGTTATACTATTTAATAGTAAAGAAAAAAATTTACTGAATTTTCTTGACGAAGAAGAACAAGAAATTGTACTCAAAAATTTAAAGCTCAATTTACCATTCATTACACTTAAAATGCATCAACAAACTATTATTGCTGTTGATGTAAGTAGCAATAAACAAGGTAATGATTTAAAAGAAGCACTTAGAATTAAAGGATATCAAGTCTATCAGTTTTTAAAAGACCATAAAATTAATACTGTCCGATTAATCAGTCAAACGCCATTAGAAAAGAAACTAAGCAAGGCATTTGTAGAAGGTTGTTTATTGTCAAATTATTCGTTTGATAAATATATAAAAGAAAAAAATAAATATTTATTAACTATATATGCTAGTGGAAGTATCTTAAACAATAAAGACAAACAAGAGCTCAATACCATTTGCGAAGCAGTTAGGATAACGAAAGACTTAGTCAACGAACCATATAGTTATTTAAATGCTGTTCAGTTATCTAACGATATTAAACAATACACGAAGTCGCTGCCAATAAAAGTTACAGTATGGAATGAAGCTAAAATTAAGAGCGAAAAAATGGGAGGCATTTTAGCAGTTAACAAAGGATCATCATTGCCACCAACTTTTAATATTTTAACTTACCAACCACAAAATGCAATTAACAAACAGCCATTAGTTTTAGTAGGCAAAGGTGTAGTGTTTGATACTGGTGGTTTGTCTTTAAAGCCAACTACCAATAGTATGGATATGATGAAATGCGATATGGCTGGTGCTGCAACTGTAGTAGGAAGTCTATTTGCTATTGCTAAATTAAATCTTCCTTACTATGTTGTAGGACTAATTCCTGCGGTAGAAAATCGTCCTGGTTATGAAGCAGTTTGTCCTGGAGATATTATTACTATGTACGATAAAACTACGGTTGAAGTTTTAAATACAGATGCAGAAGGTCGTTTAATCTTGGCAGATGCATTACATTATGCCAAACGCTTAAAACCAAATTTAGTAATAGATTTTGCTACGCTAACTGGTGCTGCCGTTCGTGCTGTAGGTAAAGAAGCTGCTGTTATTATGAGTACTGCACCTAAAGAGATAGTAAAGAAAGTAAAAAATGCAGGCAATAAAACGGCAGAACGAACTGTAGAATTTCCACTTTGGGACGAATATGCACAGTATATGAAGTCTGATATTGCTGATTTAAAGAATGTTTCTTCAGAAGCAGGTGCTATTACAGCAGGAAAATTTTTACAACATTTTACAAATTATCCTTGGATTCACTTTGATATTGCTCCAGCTTTTGTAAATTCACCTTATAATTACAGAGGAAAGTATGCAACTGCGTATGGTGTAAGATTAATGTGTAAATTTGTAAAAAACCTTACTAAAGATGTCCAACAAAATAAAAAAAGAAAAAATACAAATAGGAATAAGTCTCGGTGATGTAGCAGGAATAGGGCCTGAAATCATTATGAAAACTTTTTCAGATGAAAGGATTTATAAAATGGCAACACCAGTTGTCTTTGCCAATCCAAGAGTATTTTCTTATTATAAGAAAGCTTTAAAACTAGATAGGTTTCAGTACACTACTATTAAAAATTTTGAAACTACTTCACATAACTCACTAAATATTTTTCCTGCGTGGGAAGAAGAGTTTGATATTAATATTGGTAAACCAACAAAAGAAACTGGTGCTTTTGCATTAAAATCACTAGCAATAGCTTGTAAAGCATTACAAGACAATCAAATTGATGCTTTGGTTACAGCTCCAATTAACAAGCACATGGTGCAACAAAATGAAAAAGATTTTAGTGGACAAACTGAATTTTTACAACAGTACTTTAAGTCTGAAAACAATTTAATGTTTATGACTTCTGATTTATTGAAAGTAGGTTTGGTTACCAATCATAAATCAATAAAAGATGTTGCTGCGTCTATTACAGAAGATTTAATTCTTAAAAAAATTAAATTAATGCATCAGTCATTAATGTATGATTTTGGAATCAGTAAACCTAAAATTGCAGTGTTGGCTTTAAATCCACATGCAGGAGATAAAGGCACTATTGGTAGTGAAGAAATTGATATTATTTATCCAGCAGTTTTACAAGCAAGAGCTGAAAATATGTTAGTTTTTGGACCTTATGCCGCAGATGGATTTTTTGGTTCTGGCAATTACGCTGGTTTTGATGGAATTTTAGCGATGTATCATGATCAAGGTTTAATTCCATTTAAACTAATGGCACAAGAAAATGGTATTAATTTTACAGCAGGAATGGACATTATAAGAACATCGCCAGATCATGGAACTGCAGAAGATATTGCAGGAAAAGGTGTAGCAGATGAAACTTCTTTTAGAAATGCCATTTATGCTGCAATAGATATTTATAACAATAGAGCAGAATACGAACAGAACCATAGTAATCCATTAACAGAGTTTACAGAACATCAAGAAGATAGATAATGCCAAACAGAGATTTACAAGATTTTAGACAAGATTACAGTATTGCTTCCTTAGAAATAGAACAATGTGCTGATAGTCCGTTTGAACAATTTGCCACTTGGTTAAATAATGCAATTAAAGCCAATGTTATAGAACCAAATGCTATGAGTTTAGCAACTGTTGATGAAAACTTACAACCAAAAGTAAGAACCGTTTTATTAAAAGAATTTACTATAGAAGGTTTTGTGTTTTATACCAACTATGAGAGTGATAAAGCAAAAGAAATGACATTTTCAAATAAAGTGTCGCTATTATTTTGGTGGATAAATACACAACAACAAATAAGAATAGAAGGTACTGTAAAGAAAATAAGCGAAACTCAATCTAAAGCATATTTTTATAGCCGACCAAAAGGCAGTCAAGTTGGAGCTACAGTATCTCCACAAAGCAAAATAATTGTAGACCGAAGAATATTAGACGATTTATTCGACCAAAAAATGCAACAATATCAAGACAGTGAAGTTCCATTTCCAAATAATTGGGGTGGTTATATTGTTGAACCAACTTATTTTGAATTCTGGCAAGGCAGAAGCAGTCGACTACACGATAGAGTTGCTTACCAACTAGAAAACAATTCGTGGAAAAAAGTTAGACTAGCACCGTAGTAACCTGAGTTCGGTTTTTAAATACTAAAAAATATTATAAATATTATATTTATAATATTATTAATTTAATATTTTAGTAACTTAATAATTGCGTAGCACTTCGACTTTATTAGCACTAGCTTTTAATACCATTACTTGTTAAAAAATAGTCCAATATAAAACAAAAACTGCGTAGCAGTTTAACCTCATTAGAAAAAAGTAAAGCAATATAAAAATGCCGCGTAGCGGCATAACCTTTTATAGATAGTTTTTGGACTAAGTTGTATTAGCTAATGGTATAAGTAGTAATGCGTGGCGTAGCCACGCCACCTTACCTTTATACTAGAGTATTTTAATTAGTCGTTTCGTGCGGACACGAACCAAGGCGTAGCTATTTATTGTCGGAAGGAAACTTCCGACAGCACAAGAAAAACTTCAGTAATTTTATCTCTCATTATGGTGGACCCTTTATTGATTAAGTAATTGGTTGTCAATAATTACAATATCAATAATTGTTCAATTTTATATATTTTATAAATTAAATTACTGTTATCTCTTAAACCGAACTCAGGTTATTAAGTAAAATAATACAATAGAATAAAGCATTTTTGAATGCTGTTTAGTATAAATAAATAATAAATTACTTATATTACTCTTTTATATACTCCTTAAATATTTTTTCGAATTTTTCTACTTTGGGTTGGATGACTAATTTGCAGTAGCTTTGCTCAGGGTTCAAATTGTAGTAGTCTTGATGATAATCTTCTGCTTTGTAGAATTTTTCAAACGGACTAACTGCTGTTACAATTGGATTTTGATATACCTTTGCTTCATTAAGTTGATTAATAATTTGCTCGGTCAATGATTTCTGTGTCTCGTTATGGTAAAAAACTACCGAACGATATTGGGTTCCTATGTCATTGCCTTGTCTGTTGGGAGTTGTTGGATCATGTACTGTAAAAAAAACTTTCAACAGCTGAGCAAAGCTAATGCTATTTTCATCATAATATATTTGAACTACTTCAGCATGTCCTGTTGTACCAGTACACACTTCTTTGTAAGTAGGATTTTCCTTATGTCCACCACTATAACCACTTTCAACACGAGTAACACCTTTTAGTTGCTGAAATATAGTTTCAATACACCAAAAACAACCACCACCAAATGTAGCAATTTGTAAATTTTCTGTTTGCATAAGTTTCTTCTCGCTTTTAGTAGTTTTAGTTTGATTGGTACAGCTAATAACTAGAAATAATAGTATGCTAACTGCCGCCACAAATCTCATATAAAGATAAACAATAATGTTTAAAAAAAGTTTTTAATTTTTTCTTTTTTTGATTATCGTCAAACATAATAATAATTTTAACAAATGTCTGATTGACATCAACCGATAAAAACTATTTAAATACTTGATAAGCTAAAAATGCTGCTCCATATGCTAGTACTGTCATGTAAGTAAATTGTATAATTGGCCATTTCCAAGATTGCGTTTCTTTTCTAACAATAGCAAGTGTACTCATACATTGCATCGCAAACAAATAAAACAATAATAACGACAATGCACTGGCAACTGTAAATACTGGTTGTTGTGTATCTTGATGTTTAGCTTTAGATAGTTTTTCTCTAATCGTAGCATCGCTTGCATCTTGTTCTATACTATATAGTGTTGCTATAGAGCCAACAAAAACTTCTCTAGCGGCAAACGATGTAATGAGTGCTATACCAATTTTCCAATCGTAGCCCAATGGTTTGATAACTGGTTCTATGGCTTTGCCAATTTTTCCTGCAAAAGAAACTTCTAATTGCTTAGCACTTATCATTAAGTCTTTTTCTTTTTTAGATTTTGTTTGGTTTTGCATTACTTGTTCGCTATAAGTTGCTAGTGTTGCATTGCCTTTTTTTGTACTAAAGCTTGCTAAAAACCATAAAATAATAGATACTAAAAAGATAATTTTTCCTGCACCAAATACAAAACTGCTTAGTTTTTGTAGCAATACTTGAATTACATTTTTCCAGTAAGGTACTTTGTAACTTGGCAATTCCATCATTAAATAAGATGTTTGTGATGACTTTAAAATTTTGCTAAATACAAATGCTGCAATTAGTGCTGATAAAATTCCTAGTACATACAACAACATAAAAAACAGTGCTTGTGTATTAAAACCCAACCAACTTCCTTTTGGTATTACAAAAGCAATTAATATAGCAAAAACAGGAATTCTAGCAGAGCAACTAATTAAAGGTGTTACCATAATAGTAATTAGTCGTTCTTTCCAGTTGTTAATTGTTCTAGTGCTCATAATTGCAGGAATGGCACAAGCACCACCAGAAATAAGTGCTACAATACTTCTTCCGTTTAAGCCAAATCGTTGCATTAGTCTATCGAACAAGAAAACAGCTCTTGCCATGTAACCTACTTCTTCTAAAATAGTTATTAATAAAAATAAAATAAATATTTGAGGAACGAATATAATTACACCTGTTATTCCTGGAATAACTCCATCGCTGAGTAATTGACTCAATAAATTATTTGGTAAATGCGTTTTTATATAGTTAGATAGTTGTAGCATTTTTTCGTCTATAAAATCCATTGGATACGCCGACCAACTAAATATTGCTTGAAAAGTAAACAACATCAACAAGAAAAATAATATAGGACCAATTATAGGATGTGTTAGTATGCTATCTATTTTATAAGTAAGCTTGTTTGATTTTGGTAAACTAATATCTATACTTTGTTGTGCTATTGGTGTAAGTTGATTGTATCTGCTTAAAATTTCTTCTAATTGTATATCCAAGCTATCAAAACTATTATTAGATAAATGTTGTTCTATTCTATTTTTAATATTTGCATCTAAAAATTTTATTTTTTTATAGTGATGTAATAGCATTAATTTATAATATGAGTTATCATCATCTATGGCTAATGTTGATGCAATTTGTTCTTCTTGAGTTGATAATTGATAAATGCTTTTGGCTTTACTTTCGGTAGACAAAGTTGCTACTAGTGTATCTTTTAGTAGATTAATTCCAACTGCATTTCTAGCATTAATGGCAATAAATGGTACATTAAATATAGTGCTCAGTTTTTCAATATTTACATTAATTCCTTTTTTAAGTGCTAAATCAGTCATATTAACAGCAACAACAATAGGAATTTGTAAATCAATTAACTGCGAGAGCAATAACAAATGTCTTTCTAAGTTAGTAGCATCTACAATATAAATTATAGTTTCTGGATGATTGATGTGTGCTTTGTTTAACAAAACATCAATCACTACTTGTTCATCTAAAGCACTTGGATACATGCTATAAGTTCCAGGCAAATCGGTAATTTCAAAATCTATGTTTTGATAAGCAAAATAACCTGTTTTTTTATCTACTGTTACGCCAGGGAAATTGCCAATTCTTTGATTTAAGCCAGTTAGTTGATTAAATAAAGAAGATTTTCCAGAATTAGGATTTCCAATTAAAGCGACTTTATGTACAGATGTTTTTTTCAATTAGTTGATAGATATAGCTTGTGCCTCATTGGCTCTTATAGCAATAAATTGTTGATTGTATTCTATATAGAAAGTACTACCTAAAACTGATTTTCTAAGTACTTTTACAATAGTTCCTGGTAAAATTCCCATAGACATTAGTTTACAAGCAATAAAACAGTCTTGAAACTCTGTTACTTGATAATTGACACCTATTTTAGCTTTATTTAATCGCATTGCTTATTAAGACTTTGTCTAAATAACAAAATTAATAGCTTTTAAGTTGCTAAAGTTTTAAATTTTGAATTTTCTGTGAATTAATTTCCTTTTTACTAAAGATTAGGTATGCTTATTGGTAGTAGCAACTCATATAATATTGTTAGAAACAAAATAAAGCAAAATTGTCTTTCTTAACTTACTTACATTTTTTTACAATAGAGTCTTAATCTGCCTGTGGTAGTTAGGTAAACTTCTTTGTTATACTACGAAACTTTCTAGAATGAGAATCAAATATAATCACTTAAACTTACTTTTTAAGTATTGTGCTGTTATAGATGTTTTACTTGCTATGCTATCTTCTGGTTTACCTTGATAACACAAGTTGCCACCTTCGTCACCACCTTTTGGTCCTAAGTCTATCATCCAGTCGGCACATTTTATGACTTCTAAATTGTGTTCTACGACTACAATTGTATGTCCGTTTTGAATTAAAGCATAAAAAGCATCTAACAATTTATTGATGTCGTGAAAATGCAAACCAGTAGTAGGTTCATCAAAAATGAATAATATTTTTTCTTTGGTATTGGCTTTAGTTAAAAATGAAGCGAGTTTAACGCGTTGTGCTTCACCACCACTAATCGTGCTACTGCTTTGTCCGAGTTTAATATAACCTAATCCAACATCTTGCAAAGGTTGCAACTTTTTTTGGATATCATTTTTTTCTTGAAAAAATAGAATAGCTTCATCTACAGTTAGTGCTAAAACATCTGCAATGTTTTTGTCTTTGTATTTTACTTCTAAAATTTCTTCTTTAAATCTTTTGCCTTTACATACTTCGCACTCTAAATGCACATCTGCTAGAAACTGCATTTCTACAATCTGTTCGCCTTCACCTTTACAAGCATCGCATCGTCCACCATCAACATTAAAAGAAAAATGTTTGGATTGATATGCTCTTATTTTAGACAATGCTTGTTTGCTATACAAATCTCTAATAGCATCGTAAGCTTTGATATAGGTAACTGGATTTGACCTTGAGCTTCTTCCAATTGGATTTTGGTCTATAAATTCTATTTTTTGAATGTGATTTTTAAATCCACTGATAGATTTGAACTGTCCGTTTAATGTTGTTTTTTCTTCTAATTCACTTTTTATCGCAGGATATAAAATCTGTTTCACTAAAGTTGTTTTTCCACTTCCAGAAACACCACTAATAACTGTAAGTGCTTGTAGCGGAATTTTTACATTGATGCTTTTTAAATTGTGTAGATAAGCATCTTCTATAGTAATAAAATTGCTTGGCTTAGCTTTTATTGTTGGAATAGGAATTTGTAGCTGTTCTGTAATATATTTTGTAGTAAGTGTATCTGCTTGTTTAATTTTTTTTGCATCGCCAGCATAGACAATTTCGCCACCTAAATAACCAGCAAAAGGACCAACATCAATTAAATAATCTGCTTGCAATATCACTTCTTCTTCGTGCTCTACTACAATTACCGTATTACCTAAATCTCTTAAATATTGTAATACTTTAATAAGTCTTGTAGTATCTTGTGGATGTAAGCCAACGCTTGGTTCATCTAAAATATACAATGCATTGGTTAAGTTGCTTCCTAAGCTTCTTGTTAGATTAATTCGTTGTGTTTCGCCACCACTTAGTGTATTGCTAAATCTGTTGAGTGTAAGATAATCTAATCCAACATCCATCATAAATTGTAGTCGATTGTTGATTTCTACTAACAAACGATTCGCAATTTTTTCATCGTGTTCGTTTAAAAACAAATCATTAAAAAAATGATATAATTCTTTGATACTCATTTGTAGTAAATCGCCAATAGCTTGATGATTGATTTTGACAAAGAAAGAATCTGGTCGTAATCTGCTACCTTTACAATCGTAGCATTCAGTTCTTCCTCTATATCTAGACAACAGCACTCGATACTGAATTTTATATGTCTGTGATTCTACATCTTTAAAAAATGCATTGATGCCATAAAAACCTTTTGCACCATTCCATAAAATATCATTTTGTTCTTTGCTTAATTTGGCAATGGATTTATGAATTGGAAAATCAATAGCACTTGCTCCTTTTATGAATTGATTTTTCCACCAACTCATGCTTTCGCCTTTCCAAGCAACTACGGCATCTTCATACACCGACAAATTCTTGTTAGGAATAACCAAGTCTTTATCGATACCAAGAATAGTTCCAAAACCTTCGCAAGTTGGACAAGCACCATAAGGCGAATTGAAGTTAAAAAACTGTGGCGATGGTTCTTCAAACGACATGCCATCTAATTCAAATTTGTTGTTGAATTCGTATTTTTTGTCATTAGGAATATCAATTACACAATTACCATTTCCTAAAACAAAAGCCAAATTTATAGAATCTGCCAAACGATGTCTGTTTTCTTCAGCAGCATTTGCAGTGGCTCTATCAATTAAAATAAATACATTTTTGTTTGATATATTTTCTTGTACTTCTGATAACTGAACAACAGTATCATCAATCAATAATCTGCTAATACCATCTTTTTGTAGTGTTGCTAATTTTGTAGCACTTACATCTAACAAAGGTGCTAATATTTGTATTTTCTGATTTTCGTCTAAAGTAAAAATAAAATCTAACACATCTTGAACCGTATGTTTTATTACTTGTTGATTAGAAATTGGTGAATAAGTTTTACCTACTCTTGCGTAGAGTAATCGTAAAAAATCATATATTTCTGTAAGTGTACCAACTGTACTTCTTGTAGTACCAGTTGTAGTTTTTTGTTCTATTGCAATTGCTGGTGATAAACCTTTGATGTAATCTACTTGAGGTTTATCCATTCTATCTAAAAACTGTCTTGCATAGGCAGACAAAGACTCTACATATCGTCGTTGACCTTCTGCGTATAAAGTATCAATAGTTAATGATGATTTACCAGAACCAGAAACACCAGTTACTACCACTAATTTATTTCTTGGAATGCTTACATCTACATTTTTTAGATTGTGTTGTTTCGCTCCTTTAATAAAAATATTATTCGATTCTAAATTTTTAGTTAAATTTTTACTCATTACATACAATTCTACGCAATTTATCGTTAAGCATTGTTAAAGGAAATACTTTTTTAGGAAATTATTTATAACATTGATATTAAGTTTTTAAAACAATTAAAAAAGGGTAGATATTGAGCAACTTTTACATTAAAAAGAATATTTTTAATTATAATAAAACAATGTGTTTATGTATAAAGTTGCACTTACAGACTCAGAGCTTATTGACAGATTTATCGTAGGCGATGAAAGAGCCATTGCTACGCTACTAAGCAAATATCAAAAGAAAGTATATAATTTTATTTTATCTAGAGTAAAAGATAATGAGTTAGCCAATGACTTATTTCAAGACACTTTTATTAAAGCAATAGATGGATTAAAAAAAGGCAACTATAGCGAAGAAGGCAAGTTTTTACAGTGGATAATGATGATTGCTAATAACTTGTGTATGGACTATTTTAGAAAACAAAAAAGGAGTCCGAATTTTGCACAAAATACAGAAGAATTTAATGCTTATGATATACTTGTTGTTGAAGAAACTAGCTACGAAGATATTTTATTTGAACAACAACAAAGTGATGCTGTAAGAAGTTATATCGAACTTTTGCCTAATGAACAAAAACAGGTGTTATTACTACGACATTATGCAGATTTAAGTTTTAAAGAGATTGCAGAAATTACTAATACTAATATCAATACAGCTTTAGGAAGAATGCGTTATGCTATAATCAACTTAAAACGATTAATGGAAGAAAAAAATTTTAAGTACTAAAAATATTTAACGCAGCGTCCTTTTCAAGAGACACTGCTTGGAAGTGACGATATTTTCCTACATTAGTACATCGCAGATTTATCACATAAAAAAATTTTAGTCGCTCCATTAGATTGGGGATTAGGTCATGCTACTCGTTGTATTCCTATTATAACATTTTTATTAGAACAAAAGGCAACAGTAATCTTAGCAGGCAATGGTAATTCTCTTGCTTTTTTAACAGATTATTTTCCTTATTTAAAACATTATGTTTTGGCAGATTATGGCATTCAATATGCTCCAAATAGAAATGCTGCTCTACAAAGTTTGCTACAATTGCCTAAAATAAAAAGTGCCATTAATAAAGAACATCAACAAATAAAAAATATTATAAAAAATGAAAAAATAGATATTATTTTAAGTGATAACAGATATGGTGTTTATCATAATAAATGTATCAATATATTAATCTGTCATCAAATTGCATTACAAGCACCACAACCATTTGGTATAATGAATGTTCTGTTTTTAAAAATGCATTTGCAGTTAATTAAAAAATTTAATTATCTTTTTATTCCAGATGTTGATGATGCAAAAAATCTAAGTGGTATTTTATCACATGGCATTCATTTTCCTATACCACATTTTTATATAGGATTGATGAGTCGGTTTATGTTGGCTAATAAAACTAAGAACGACATAAAAAAACACTATGATATTGTAGTGCTATTATCTGGTGTTGAACCACTACGAACGCATTTTGAAACTACTATAATCCATCAATTAAAAGATATTGATAAAAGTTGTTTAATTATTCGTGGTATAAAAAAAGATATTATAGTTAAATCTTTAAATAGAAATATAGATATAGTAGATTTTGTACATCACGAAGCATTGTATTATTATTTGAGTACGACTGAAATTGTAATTTGTCGTTCTGGTTATTCTACCGTAATGGATTTAGCTACACTTGGTAAAAAAGCTGTCTTTGTTCCAACAGCTGGACAAACAGAACAAGAATATTTAGCAAAGCGATTAGAAAAATTAAAAATGGGAATAGTGCAAGAACAAAATAATTTACAAATAGCTAGTGCCATCAATCAATTAGAACAACTCAACGATTATACACCATATTCAACCAATTTTAATTTATTACAAGAAGCATTCGATACGATTGTTTCAAAATAAAAAAGTAACTTTACTAGAATAATGTCAATCATTCAAAATATACTACTCTATACAATGGTGATTTTTTATGCCTTTGCAGGAATCAATCATTTTAAAAATCCAAAGTTTTACATTAATATCTCACCAAGTTTTATTCCAAAACCAGATGTAGTAAATTATATTGTAGGCGTCATACAAATTGTATTGGCTATTGGTGTTGCTATTCCAACAACTAGATATATTGCTAGTAATTTAATTATAGCAATGTTGGTTGTATTTTTAAGTGTACATATCACGCACTTAATCTATCCACCAAAAATGGCAGAAGGCAAATATTGGTTATTGATTTTAAGAATTCCTATTCAGTTTTTATTGATATTCTGGGCTTATAAAGTAAGTCAATTCTAAAAAATAATTGTTACCTTTACTATACAATACTCTGGGAGTGTTCTAATTTATTTTAGAGCTGAGAATTATCCTTAGAACCTGATACAGTTCATGCTGGCGTAGGGAATGAGTTATACGATAATTGTATTTCAGTGTATTTTAATTAAATTAAAAATGATGCAAACTGTTTTTGTAAATAAAGAAGCACTTGAAATAGCAGACCATACTTCGTTACAACAAGTAATAGAAAAAGTTTTAACCGAAATAGATGGCATTGCCATTGCACTCAACGAAAATATAATTCCAAAAGACGATTGGCAGACTACTATTTTAAACGATAAAGATGATATTATTATAATAGGAGCAGTCGCTGGTGGTTAATAGCATTTGTCATTCTGAGCGTAGCGAAGAATCTTAAACCTAAAAAATAAATATGGAAAATTGGAAAGAAATCAAATAATGAGCTAATTAATCAATTTATAAATTAGCTAATTAAAAAAATCTCAATACTAAAAAAATGAAAAAACAAGATACTACACCACAACAAAATGTAATTACAACAAAACCATTTCCAAAATCTAGAAAGATTTTTGTGCAAGGTGAACTACACAATATACAAGTAGCTATGCGAGCAGTTTCGTTGTCGCCAACCATGCAAAATGGCAAAGTGCTACACGAAAATCCACCAGTTACCATTTACGATACTAGTGGACCATACACCGATGAAAACGCTACAATTGATGTGCATCAAGGTCTAACAAAACTACGAGCATCTTGGATACAAGACCGAAATGATACCGAACAACTTACTCAGTTTTCCTCTAACTATTGTAACGAACGATTACAATATAATAGCTTAGATAATATACGATTTAAACACATACAAAAACCATTAAAAGCAAAACAAGGCAAAAATGTTTCGCAATTGCACTATGCAAAGCAAGGTATCATTACACCAGAAATGGAATACATTGCCATTCGTGAAAACCAAAAACAACAAGCATATATCGAAAGTTTAAACGGACAAGCAGATATATTGTGTCAGCAACATCAGGGCAATAGCTTTGGTGCCAATACACCTACTACCTTTATTACACCAGAATTTGTTAGAGATGAAGTAGCCAAAGGTAGAGCAGTTATTCCGTCTAACATCAATCATCCAGAAAGCGAACCAATGATTATTGGCAGAAACTTCTTAGTAAAAATTAATGCTAATATTGGCAATAGTGCCGTTACTTCCTCTATAGAAGAAGAAGTAGAAAAAGCAGTTTGGGCGTGTCGTTGGGGAGCAGATACCATTATGGATTTATCTACTGGAAAAAATATTCACGAAACACGCGAGTGGATTATTAGAAATTCGCCAGTGCCAATTGGTACTGTGCCAATCTATCAAGCATTAGAAAAAGTAAATGGCAAAGCTGAAGATTTGACTTGGGAAATTTTTAGAGATACTTTAATTGAACAAGCAGAACAAGGCGTTGATTATTTTACGGTTCATGCTGGTGTCTTGTTACGCTATATTCCATTGACTGCAAAAAGAGTTACAGGTATTGTTTCTCGTGGTGGTAGTATTATGGCAAAATGGTGCTTAGCACATCATCAAGAAAATTTTATTTATACGCATTTCGAAGAAATATGCGAGATTATGAAAGCCTATGATGTAGCTTTTTCTCTTGGTGATGGTTTGCGACCAGGTTCTATTGCAGATGCCAATGATGCTGCACAATTTGCTGAGTTAGAAACCTTAGGCGAACTCACTAAAATTGCTTGGAAACACGATGTACAAACCATAATAGAAGGTCCAGGTCATGTACCAATGCATCTCATTAAAGAAAATATGGACAAGCAATTGAAAGAATGTCATGAAGCACCTTTTTATACATTGGGTCCATTAACTACAGATATTGCACCAGGTTATGACCATATTACTTCGGCAATTGGTGCAGCTATGATTGGTTGGTATGGTACTGCTATGTTGTGCTATGTTACACCAAAAGAACATTTGGGTTTACCTAATAAAGAAGATGTACGAGAAGGTGTGATTACTTATAAGTTAGCTGCTCATGCTGCCGATTTAGCTAAAGGTCATCCAGGTGCTCAGTACAGAGATAATGCATTGAGCAAAGCACGATTTGAATTTAGATGGGAAGATCAATTTAACTTGAGTTTAGATCCAGAAAAAGCATTACAATTTCACGATGAAACGCTACCAGCTGATGGTGCTAAAATTGCACATTTTTGTTCTATGTGTGGACCACATTTTTGTAGTATGAAAATTACGCAAGAAGTAAGAGATTATGCTAATAATAATCCAAGCGTCATTCTGAGCGACAGCGAAGAATCTCAAAAAGGAATTACAGAAATTTTAGAATCTACTATTCAAAAAGGCATGGAAGAAAAAGCCAAAGAGTTTAACCAACAAGGTGGCGAGATATATTCTTAAGCAAACCGTTACTCAGAGCGAAATGGAATGAAGCGAAGATGCTCGTTTATTATTATAAAATAGATTATTCTACTTGCAATTTTAAGTATTTTCATTTGGAATTGTTTGAAAATTCATTTAACTTAGAAGTATGAAATCTGCCATAAAAAATAAGAACCAAGAACTAAAAAAACTTACACCACATGATTTAGCATTTGGGATTGGCAGAGTTGCAACAGAAGAAGAATTAGAATTGTTAATGGAAGAAACTAAAGAGGAAGTGTTTTATTCTATAGAAGATGTAAAAACTTATATCGAAGCAAATCTGAAAAAACAACAGCAAGCGAATAAAAAAGATGCTACAACTAAAATTTAGTCTATCTGCAATAAAAGCAATAATCTGTTAAATTATATTTGATTAGATTTAATTGAATAACATTGTTTTATTTCTTTACAAAATGCTACTTATTTATAACTAGTAAATATTCATGATTTTGTTAATATTAACACAATTTAAAAAATATTCAAAAAAGTTAACTTTTTACCAATTAATGCTTATTTTTACATTACTTAATGAATAATAATTATGAAAAAGGTACTATTTCTTCCAACATTACTAATACTACTTGCAACCTCAACTTTCGCAAAAATAACTGTAGAAGTTGGTATAAAAGGTGGTCTGTCAATGGGCAGATTTAAAAATTACAGCCAAAAAGAAAGTAAACTATCTGATGTAGGCGGACAGTTTAGTTTTAAAATGGGCGGTGGTGCTGGATTAGTAGGGAAGATGTGGTTCAATAAATTTGTAGGTATCGGTGCCGCTGCAGAGTTCAATCAAGGTGGTAATATTGCCGAAAGAAAAACTTATGCTAGTGGTGGGTTACATATCTATAATAGAGATACTAGATTAAACTACATCACAATTCCAGTGGTGGCTCATGTTGGTTGGGGAAATGACCGACTAAGAGTTTATGGTACTGTCGGTGGTTATTATGCTTTTGCTATTAATGGAAAAGATAAAGTAACAGAAGAAGTAGATAATATTTTACTAGACGATTATGAAGTAGATGCAGATTTTGATAATGTGTACAAAAGACACGATTATGGAATTAGATTTGGTGTAGGAACAGAAGTTATTGTAAGTGAAAATATGAAACATGCAATTACTTTTGACATGACTTATGATTGGGGTTTTGGTGAAGTTTATCATGATGGATACACGACAGATAAATATCATATTACCAACTCTAGAACTTTAATACATGTTGGATATGTATATCGTTTTGGAAACTTAAAAACTGATGAAGGAAAGAAAAAATAAAAAAACTACCAGAATAAAGAAATTACAGAAGAATGAATGTTGAAGGAGTACTATTATAGTGCTCCTTTTTTATTTATGGAGCATTGCAAAGTCTTTCGCTGCATAAGTAATGATAACAGAAGCACCTGCTCTTTTTATAGCATATAAACTTTCTTCCACACACTTATTATAATCTAACCAACCATTTTGATGTGCTGCTTTTAACATAGCATACTCACCACTTACATGATAAGCCACTATTGGTAAATAACTATTTTGTTTTAACGACTGAATAATATCTAAATAAGCCATAGCTGGTTTTACCATTAACATATCTGCACCTTCCAAAGTATCTAACTCAGCTTCTAGTAATGCTTCTTGCTGGTTTTTATAATCCATTTGATACGATTTTTTATCGCCAGATTTTGGTGCAGAATCTAAAGCATCTCTAAATGGACCATAAAAAGCACTAGCATATTTTGCAGTATAAGATAGAATGCCTGTATTGGTAAATCCATTATCATCAAGTGTTTGTCTGATAGAAGCAACTCTTCCGTCCATCATATCAGAAGGACCAATATAGTCGAAACCAGCTTGTGCTTGTGCCAAAGCCATTTTGTTCAATACTTCAAGTGTAGCATCATTTACTATAATGCCATTTTCTACAATACCATCATGTCCATCACTACTATATGGATCTAAAGCTACATCAGAGATAAAACAACATTGTGGAAATGCTTGTTTGAATTGCTGAATTGCTTTTAAATAAAAATTATCTTTATTATAACTATATGTTCCTGTTTTATCTTTTAAACTATTATCTACAACAGGAAATAAAATAAACGACTCAATACCTAAGTTAACACATGCTTCAATTTCTTTCAACGCTAAATCAACACTCCATTGAAAAATATTAGGCATCGATTTAATTTCATTTTTGATATTTTGTCCATCAATTAAAAATAATGGATAGACTAAATGTTGCGTAGTTAAATGTACTTCTTGTACTAAGTTTCTTATTGCCTGTGTCGTTCTATTTCGTCTTGGTCTGTGTATCATATGTATTTTTTTAATGCATTTTCTACGCTTTGTTCTATCGTAGCATCAATATGATTATAATTTCTTGGAATAAATTTTTTGCCAGTCAATATTTCATATAATTCGATATATCTGTTTGAAATATTATTAATAACTTCTGTTGTCATTTCAGGAATTTGTTGTCCAGTTTTTCCCATAAAATTATTTTCAATTAGCCATTCTCTTACAAACTCTTTGGATAATTGCTTTGGATTTTCTCCTTTATCAAATAATGTTTGATAAGAATGGGCATAAAAATATCTAGAAGAATCTGGTGTATGAATTTCATCAATCAAATAAATCGTATCGTCAATTTTTCCAAATTCGTATTTTGTATCAACTAAAATTAAACCGTGTTCTAATGCTTTTTCACTTCCTCTATTAAAAATTTGTAGTGCATAATTTTCTAGTTGCTCATAATCATCTTTAGAAACTATATTTTGTTTAATAATATCTTCTTTACTAATTTCTTCATCATGACCTTCACTTGCTTTTGTAGTAGGTGTAATAATAGGTTGAGCTAGTTTTTCGTTCTGACGCAAACCTTCTGGAAGCGTAACACCACAAATAGTCCGAATACCATTTTCGTAAGCTCTCCAAGCAGAACCAGCCAAATAACCACGAACAACCATTTCTATTTTAAATGGTATACATTTTTTTCCAATAGTTACATTTTCGTCTGGCGATTCTAAAATCCAGTTGGGTAAAATATCTTGTGTTTGTGCAATACAATATTGTGCAATTTGGTTTAAAATTTGACCTTTATACGGAATTGGTTTTGGCAAAATCACATCAAATGCAGAAATTCTATCACTAACAATCATCACCAATAAATCGTTATTGATAGTATAAACATCTCTAACTTTTCCTTTATAAAAATTGGTCTGATTGGGAAAATGATATGGTTTGTCGTTCCAACTCATTGATTAAAATTATAGTGTAAAGATACAGAATCTGAAATTTAATTCGTTCATCAAATAATGTTTTATAACAAAAAGATACAGGAATGAATTTAGGATGGAGAAGCGTTTTGACTAATTCTTTCCTAACTTGCCTGTCTACGAAAAGGCATATTTCGGAATCTGTTTTTGTAGAAAAAGAGGCGTAACTATGCCAAGCTTTTTATCTTTAGAAATAAATGGTTAATAAGATTAAGGTTTTACGCACTTTTCTTTTGGTAAAGCTCAAAAACAATAGTCTTTCATCAAAAGAGAAATCCAAATAAAAAATACGACTAATTAATGATATAAGACCTTAAAAATTATTGCTTTACACACAATCTTTTATTTTGAATATCGATGGTCATTTTTTTGCCAATCCAATTAATACTAGTAATGCCTTCGTAAATTAGACCATCTATAAAAGTAACTTTAAAATCATTAACACTAGTATTCTGGTTAATATCTGTCATTTTTGATAGGGTAGTAGTGTAGTAAGTATTACCTTCTTCAGGTTTAAAATCACTTGGTTTATAAATACTTTTTACTGTGTTTTTGTCTATGTTAAGTGTTTTCATATATCTTGAACTAAAACGATATACATCAAAACCAGCACCACTATCTAAATTAACATTTAAAAGAAGCGTATCATTTAGCTTTACAGTTGTAGCAATATCAATAACAATATCTTTGTCATTAGCAATGAGTAAAGGCATTTCAAATTCTTCATTGCTAACAATACGCTTAAACGATTTTTTACTTTCAATCACTAATTTTTTGTTTTCAAAATCTATAGTAATTGGTTGATCTATAAAAGGTGTTAGTGAAATCAAACCATCTAAAGGAAAATCAACATCAAATACAGAAAAAATAGATGATGCTACCATAAAGTCATTAATAGCTAAAGTATTTGCAATCCATAAATCTGTTTCTAAAGCTTCGCCAGTAGCTCTGTGTCCAGTATGAAAATGATTGGTTGGTTCTAAATTACCTACTTTGTCTGCAAACTTTTTAGTTACCATATTTAATCCAGCACCAGTATCAAAAACAAAATTGCCTTCAACACCATTAACGGTTGCTTTAATCATAATATGACCATTTGGCGTTAGTGTAAAAGGAATTTCAATAGGTTTTGATATATTTTGATGTGTAAAACCTATAGCATAAGTAAACAGTAGTATAATGAGTAGACTATATTTTTTCATGAGATTTTTATTTTGCTTAAATTAAAAAAGCCACTTCTTTTAATGAAGTGGCTGTATGTTTTTTTAGTACAATAGATATTAAGCTTCTACATGTACAAAAGTTCTGTCTTTATTTCCTTTTTTAAAGATTACACTTCCATCTACCAAAGCAAAAATAGTGTGGTCTTTTCCAATACCAACGCCATTTCCTGGATGATATTTAGTGCCTCTTTGTCTGATGATGATGTTACCAGCAATAACTGCTTCGCCACCAAATTTTTTAACACCTAATCGTTTACTATGTGATTCTCTACCGTTTTTCGAACTACCGACACCTTTCTTATGAGCCATGATTTATATTTTTTATAGTTTATAATCTGTTTTATTATTCAGGTCTTCCACCATTTAATTCATCTTGAAGCACTTTTAACTCGTCCCATTTACCATTAGCTGCTAAATCAGCTTGTTGAGGCCAAGTAGTTGGATCGTGCATTTTGTATCTGCTACCAGCTTCTTCTAAAATTGCTTTTAATTGTTCTACATCTGCAGTAGCTAATTTAGCAAACGAATCAATACCAGCATCAACAAATAAACCTGCAATTTTAGGACCAATACCTTCAATCTTAGTTAAATCGTCGCCACTATCTGCTTTTTTAGTAGATTTTTTAGGAGCTTCCGCTTTAGCAACTACTGCTTCTTCTGTTTTCTTTTCTACTTTTGGAGTAGCTTTTTTAGCTGGTTTAGCTTCGCTTTTAATACTTCCATCTGTAGCAATGCTATCTACCACTATTTTAGTTAAAGACTGACGGAAACCATTTTTTACTTTATATCCTTTTCTTCTTTTTTTCTTGAAAACGATTACTTTATCATCTTTAAGATGTTCTTGTATAGTAGCACTAATTGCTGCACCACTTACAGTTGGTGTTCCTACTTGAACTCCAGCATCAGATGACAGCATCAATACTTTATCAAAAACAACTTTATCTCCAGCGTTGCCACCTAAGTTATACACATACAACTCTTTTTTTGTTGCTACTTTGTATTGATGACCACCTATTTCTACAACTGCGTACATAATTTACCTATTTTTCGGAGTGCGAAGATACGAAAAAAAAATAATTTCGTATGATTTTCAACTCATTTAATAATATTTTAATTGCTGAATTTATCTAGTGGTATGAAAAAATAAAAAAAATGAACTCGGAGGGAGTCGAACCCCCAACCTCTAGAGCCGTAATCTAGTGCACTATCCAGTTATGCTACGAGTCCATTTATATTTTAAAGAACACCAATAAATTTGGTTGGCAAAGATAACCATTTTTAGATATAAATGAATGCATTTGTTAGAAAATGATAATTACGATTACTTTAACTCTGATTCTATTCATTATTTAGTACTAATACATTTTGTTCTAGCGAGGAAGTAGGACGACGCTATCTCTTACTTTCAACCGTCATATTGAGTTTACGAAGCTATATTATACCAATATAGATTGTCACATTTTTGTTCATGCTTCACAAAATTTGTAATGACGATAACTAATAATCTGAGTTCGGTTTAAAAGTTATTGTAAAATACTGTTTATCAATAATTTAGATTTAAACAGATATTAAAGCTGATACAACTACGCTGTATTTTATGAATTTTCTATTAAGGTTGAAGTGCTAGGCACTTATTAAGTTACTAAGATATGCAACGAGTACAATATAAATCAAGCACTTATAATATTTTTGGGTGTTTTTAAAACCGAACTTAGGTTAATAATTATATTGACCTAATAACAAGTGGTTTAATAACGAATAACTAAATATTATATAAATATTCTATTATTTTATGTTCTATGTTGGATAAATCAATATTTCTTCGTTGCATTACTTTGGTCGCTACTTCTATGGCTTTGTTTAATTCAAACTTAGCACTATTTCCCCAAGCAAAATTAGGAATGTGTTTTGGTGTTAGTCCAGCGTCAAAAATGTTTGCAAATACACCTACAACGGTTCCTGTATTAAATGCAGTGTTAATAGCTGCTTTGCTATGGTCTGCCATAATCAATCCGCAAAATTGTAAATTGGTATTGATGTAATTATTACTTGTATAGCTATATGCTTTTACTTTGCTATAGTTGTTTTTTAAGTTAGAGTTGTTGGTATCTGCACCTAAGTTGCACCATTCTGCAAGCACACTATTGCCTAAGTAACCATCGTGTGCTTTGTTGCTATAACCAAAAATTACACTGTTGCTAATTTCTCCGCCAACTTTGCAATGTGGTCCAATGGTAGTGGCTTCGTAAATTTTAGCACCCATTTTTAGTGTTGCATCATGACATAAAGCAAAACTGCCACGAATTAAACTGCCTTCCATAATGGTTGCATGATTGCCTATAAAAACTTTTCCTTTGGTAGCATTAATGGTACTAAAATCTGCTTGTACATTTTCTCCAACATAAATATTATTGTGTCCTGCAATATTATTAGTAGTTGATAAAGCATCTGCATTTGGTTGTAGTTGCATTAATTCAATATCATTATGAATGGCTTGGTGATTGTACGAAAAAATATCCCATGGAAAATTAAGAATAGTAATATTTTTATTGTAATTGTTTTTTTGTAATGAGTTAATTGAGTGATTGAGTGCTTCTAGCGAAGTATAATCATCATCTGAAATAAAAAATAATATTTCTTGATTTTGATTAACATACACTATGTTTTTTTGTATGGTTTCTAGCTGTTGTAAGTAATCTAAATTTGGAACTATTGCACTGTTAATATATATTGTAGTACTTGATTTTTCTTCTAATTTATATTTTGCTTGAAGATAGTTTTGCGTAAGTATACCAATGTCTTGTTTGAAGTAATGTTCATATTTTTCTTTAATGGTTAAGATGCCAATTCTGCAATCGGCTACAGAACGCATGAACGAAAGTGGAAGCATTTGTTGCCATTGATGAGCATCAAATAAAACGATGTTTTGGAATTGCATGGTGTAAAAATAAAAAAAGTCCCAACAAAAATTGGGACTTATACTTTGCTAGACGAAAATTATTTTTTCTTAGCGTATTTTTTATTGAATTTGTCAATTCTACCAGCAGTATCAACAAATTTCATTTTTCCTGTATAATATGGATGTGACATATTAGAGATTTCTAATTTTACTAGTGGATATTCGTTACCGTCTTCCCAAGTAATCGTATCTTTAGTTGCAGCACATGATTTGCCTAAAAAAGTATAATCGCAAGAAAAATCTTTAAATACTACTGTTCTATATTCTTTAGGATGTATGTCTTTTTTCATCTTTTAAAAATTTGAGCCACAAAGATACAATATTTTATTGAAAATGCCAATGTTCTAGTTTAAGTTTATTTTAGCAAAGCTACTTTTTGAGTGTTATTTTTAATGCACCACTTTTTTGCATATCAGAATAAAGCATTACATTTTGTATTTTTTTTCCATCTTTAATAGTAATTGATGCTGTATTGGGTGGTTCTGTTCCTAAGTTTAATGCATGTAAAATCAAGAAGTTTTCGCCATCTTGTAAATCAACAGTAATACTATTTTTTGTTTTTCTTAATTCTACTTCTTCTAAAATTGGCACATCATTTAAGTATAGCGAAATTGAATCGCCATCGACATTAAATCTATCCCAATATTCAATTGTAATAGTTTTACTAGTAACTTCTATAGAATTTTTGGCTTCTACAGTTCTATTGGCTACATCTTTATATGTAGCAATAACTGGTTTTTTAGCTTCTGTTTTTTCTACAATATAAGTTTCTTTTACTTTTTCTGGTTTTTCTTTGGCTAGTTTTTCATATTTATTCCAAAGATTGTCGAATGCATTAATTTGTTGCTCGTAGTTTACTTTATATAAGTAGGCAGAACGCAAACACTGAAACATATCGCTTTGTACAAAACGAATTTTACATTTGCTATAGTTTCCGTTGTTGGCAGTTTTCCAGTTATCTACAAAGGACAATACATTTTGGTCGTCGCTTAAATCCCAAGTACCATTTAAACAATCAATCCAATTTGAACCACCACTTTCTTTTAATAGAATAATGGCAGTAATTTCTAGGTTCTTTCCGTTGCAAATATTTCCACTTATTTGATAAGTGCCTTTATATGTACCATCGGTAATTTTTAGTTGAGCAGAAAAAATATCGCCAGGTAGTTTCTTTAAATCCATTTCTACTTCAAATACATTATGAACATACATTATGAATGTGCCTCTCCATTTTCCATCTATGTTTTGTGCTTTAGCAAATAGTGATGTAAAAAGCACAAGTCCAATCAAAAATATATTTTTCATGCTGCAAATATCTGTTTTTAGAATTGATATTGTCAAAAATCAAACCAAAAACTTAAAAACAAGTGTTATTAACTATTTTGTAGTGTATGCTATTCTTGTATTTATACTAAAATAGTATTCTAAACAGCTTTATTCTTTTGCATTGTTTAGCTCTAAATTTATTGAAAGTCGTTTCTAAAAAAGTTTATCTGTTGTCTAGATTAATTTGTTTTCGTTTGAGTTCAAACTGTTCTCCTAAATATACTTTTTTAACTTGTTCATCGCTAGCAAGCTCTTCTGCTGTGCCTTGTTTTAGTAATTTTCCTTCAAACATTAAATATGCTCTATCTGTAATAGACAGTGTTTCTTGTACATTATGGTCGGTAATTAGTATACCAATATTTTTAAACTTTAGTTTGGCTACAATGTATTGTATGTCTTCTACTGCAATTGGATCAATTCCTGCGAAAGGTTCATCTAACAAAATAAATTTTGGATCGGAAGCTAATGCTCTTGCAATTTCTGTTCTTCGTCTTTCACCACCAGAAAGTAATTTGCCTTTGGTTTTTCTAATGTGTGTTAAGCCAAATTCATTTAATAAATCTTCTAGTTTATCTTTTTGTGCTTGCTTGCTTATTGGTCTAAATTCTAAAATAGCTTTTATATTGTCTTCGACAGAAAGTGAACGAAATACTGAGTTTTCTTGTGGTAAATAACCAATACCTAATTTAGCTCTTTTATACATTGCCATAGTAGAAATATCTTGTTCGTTTAGATATACTTTGCCACTATCTGGTTTTACTAAACCTGTTGTCATATAAAAAGAAGTGGTTTTTCCTGCACCATTTGGCCCTAGTAATCCTACAATTTCTCCTTGATTGACTTCTAGAGAAACATCATTAACTACTTTTCTGCTATTGTATATTTTTACTAAATGTGATGCAATTAATTTCACTACTGAATATCTTTTATGCGTAATTCTATTTTTTCTTGTCCGTTCCAACTATTCTTACACAAGTGATAGCAAATATCAAAAGTATCTTTTTGTTGAATTATATTTTTATATAAGTATGCCATACCAAAACCTATGCCATTAATAGGATTATCGGCATCTTTCATAATACTTATTTTTAAATGTTCTTTTTTTACGATTTTGCTAAAACCTGTATCGTATACATTTTTAGTAACAAAGGTAGGTTGCATATTTTGTGGTCCAAAAGGAGCCATTTGTTGTATAATATTAAAAAACTTTTCGTTGATGTCTGACAGTTCTATTTCGGCATCAATTTCTATTGGCGTGATGAGCATTTCATCTTTGATATTACTAGCAACAATATTTTCAAACTTTTCTATAAAAGCAGGAATATTTTCAATTTCGATAGTTAAACCAGCAGCGTATTTATGTCCACCAAATTTTTCTAGCAAGTCGGCACATTGTTCAATAGCATCATGTAAATCAAAACCAGGAACTGACCTAGCACTACCAACTGCTTTTCCGTTTGATGCTGCTAAAATTACAGTTGGCTTATGGTATTTTTCTATCAACCTTGATGCTACAATACCAATAACGCCTTTGTGCCAATGCTCTTGATATAATACCGTAGATTTTCTGTTTTTATAAGTGTCGTTGTTTTTTAGAATGGCAAATGCTTCATCTGTAATAGATTTGTCCATTTCTTTTCTATTGTCATTGTTTTGTTGTACTTTTTTTATTTTGGTAAACGCTTCTGTCAAATTTTTGGCTATTAACAGTTCAACTGCTTCCGAACCATGAGCAATTCTTCCAGCAGCATTTATTCTAGGACCAATAATAAATACCAAATCAGAAATTTCTAGTTTTCTGTTGAGTTTTAACTCTTTTAGTAAAGCTTTAATTCCTGCTCTTGGTGCTTTATTGACTTGTTCTACACCAAATTTTGCTAAAATTCTATTTTCGCCAGTAATAGGTACTAAATCAGAAGCAATACTTGTTGCGACTAAATCTAATTGATTATTCAAATTGGTTTTATCTAACTGATGTTTTTCTGCGTATGCTTGTGCTAGTTTAAAACCAATACCACAACCACTTAAATCTTTATAAGGATAAGTACAGTCTTTTTGCTTAGGATTTAAAATAGCTACTGCATTAGGTAAAGTTTCGTCTGGTAAGTGATGGTCACAAATAATAAAATCTATGTTTTTGCTTTTAGCATAATCTACTTGTTCCCTTGCTTTAATGCCACAATCCAATGCAATAATCAATGAGAAATTATTCTCAGCTGCGTAATCAATTCCTTGCAAGGAAATTCCATAACCTTCTGTATATCTATCAGGAATATAATATTCTAAATTAGTATATGTATTAATAAAATAAGAATATACTAAAGCAACAGAAGTTGTGCCATCTACATCATAATCGCCATAAATAAGAACTTTCTCATTATTAGTCATTGCTTTTTCAATTCTATCTATCGCTTTATCCATATCTTTCATTAAGAATGGATTGTGTAATTGTTCTAGTTTTGGTCTGAAAAAGTTTTCTGCTTCTTCAAAAGTAGTTATTCCTCTTAAAACCAATAATTTACATAAAATTGGATTAATTTTTAGTACTTCCTGTAAGTGTGCCACTTTATTTTCATCAGCTTCTAAGTAAATCCATCGTTTGTTTACAGACATAAATTCAAAGATACAAAATTGTACCTATTATATCTTTTTTTTGTTTTTTATCATTCACTTAATGCCAATTTAATGAATAGCATTTATCTTTGAAGTATGAGTAAATTTGAAAATCAATTGTATAATGTAGTCGGTGCTTTGTCGTTACTACAAGATAAGTTAAAAGAATTGACTGAAGATTTAATTCAGAATAACGATTATACTCAAGAAGAAGGAAGGCGAATTGTTACCGATATTTCTTATAAAATACAAACAGAAGTAGAACAGCTACAACAAAATGTAAGGTTTAAATACGACGAAGTAAGCAGACAATACAATTTACCTGATGTTGAAAAAATAAAACAAGACATTGTTATAGTGCTAGAAAACATAAAGCAATTAGCTGCATTGGGTAAATAATAATTTTTAACGGAACATTTTTTGTAAACTTTGTGTTAATACATTAGAGAATGTGTATCTTTGTACAGATTTTCGATTTTTAGTATTAACAAATAAAATATATTTATATGGCAGAGAAAATTAGCATGCAGAATGGACAACTTCAAGTTCCGAACAATCCTATTATTCCATTTATAGAAGGTGATGGTATTGGTCCAGATATTTGGAGTGCATCGGTAAAAGTATTTGATGCAGCAGTAGAAAAAGCGTATGGTGGCGAAAGAAAAATTGAATGGAAAGAAGTTTTAACTGGAGAAAAAGCGTATAAGCAAACTGGAGAATGGTTGCCTGAAGAAACTTTGGTAGCAATAAAAGAACATTTAGTAGCAATAAAAGGACCTTTAACTACGCCAGTTGGTGGAGGAATTCGTTCTTTGAATGTGGCTTTGCGTCAGTTATTAGATTTGTATGCTTGTGTTCGTCCTGTGAGATATTTTAATGGTGTTCCATCTAACTTTAAAGTGCCAGAACAAGTAGATATGGTTATTTTTAGAGAAAATACCGAAGATATTTATGCTGGTATTGAATGGCTACAAGGAACTGCTGATGCAAAAAAAATTGTAGAATTCATCATTAACGATATGGGTGTTTCTGATAAAATTAGATTTCCAGAAACATCATCTATTGGTATAAAACCTGTTTCTTTAGAAGGTTCTGAAAGATTAATTAGAGCTGCTATTGAATATGCTATTGCTCAAGGCAGAAAAAGTGTTACACTAGTTCACAAAGGTAATATCATGAAGTTTACAGAAGGTAAATTTAAAGAATGGGGTTATCAATTAGCTGCAAGAGAGTTTGGCGATAAAGTATTTACTTGGGCTCAATACGATGAAATTTTAGCAGAAGATGGTATTGATGCAGCTAATGATGCTCAGAAAAAAGCAATGAGCGAAGGCAAAATTCTAGTAAAAGATGCTATTGCAGATAATTTCTTACAACAAATTATATTAAGACCAAGCGAATATGATGTAATTGCTACACTTAACTTAAATGGCGATTATATTTCTGATGCTTTAGCTGCTTTAGTTGGAGGTATTGGTATTGCTCCTGGTGCTAATATTAATTATATTACTGGAATGGCAATTTTCGAAGCTACGCATGGTACTGCACCAAAATATGCTAACTTAGATAAAGTAAATCCAAGTTCTGTAATATTGTCTGGTGTAATGATGCTAGATTATATGGGCTGGCAAGAAGCAGGAAAACTCATTACAAAAGGTATAGAAAAATCGATAGAAGCAAAAACAGTTACTTACGATTTTGAACGACTAATGGACAATGCTACACTATTAAAATGTTCTGAGTTTGGCGATGCCATTATTAAGAATATGGAATAGCAACAGCGTTTTAAGTCGTAAGATTACTTGTAATTTTTAGTATTGAGCAAAGTATTGCTAGTTTTTACTGGACTTTTTTAAGTTAGATGCTAGTCATTTGACTGCCATACTGAACTCGTTTCAGCATCTATTTATTATTATACTGTAATGAAACATCACCTCGTGAAAGTATTACATCAATAACTATTTAATGGTGCATCTATCATGTCGTCTATTTTGTTGATGTCTACAATGTAAGTATTGTCTTCGTCTGATAAAATAGGAACAAACTTTTTGCTCCATAAAAACTCTTTATACAAATACGACATTCTTACATGTACAGGATCTGCATAAGTATCGTTGATGCCTTCAATAGCAATAAGAATCTCTGTATCTGATTCGGCAATGCTTTTTGGTGTTGCTTGATACAATGGACTGTCTTCTGTTATTGGATGTACTACTGTCCAACTCGTAGCAAAAAATTTAATGAGTTCTCGTTCTAATGATAAATTGTAGTATTTTCTACTCGTTTTTCCATTGCTATCTACTTCATTTCTAGAAAGTGAAACATCTGCTTTTACATTAATTAGTTGATTGTTGCGTTCGTTGATTAATCGAAACATCAAACCATTAATATCTAAATAAGGTGCAATTATAATGTTGTTACTGAATTTTATTTTTGGTGTAGGTCTGCTAAATCTTCCGTATAATAAACCTGTAATAATTGCAAACATCATCAACCCAAGTAAAGATTCTACAGCTGCAACACCATTGGTTATCATTCCAATTGGACTGATATGTCCGTAGCCAACTGTTGTTAAAGTTTGGCTACTAAAGAAAAAAGCACTCCAAAATGGATGAATATAATTTGTTTGCGATTGAATGCCATTCAGAAATTCTGTACCAATAATATAGTATATCATAGCAAATAATAGATTTACTATAAAGTAGGTAAAAGCAACAATAGCTATAAAAGGAAGTGCTTTCATAGTTGTTAGTCGATGAAAAATATTAAACCATGCACCAAACGACTGCCCTTTACGACGCACATTAAAACTGCCATCAGCACGAATCATTCTAACTCTGTTGTTGGTTGCATTAGTACCAAAACCATCATCTTTTCGGTTTCTTTCTTCTTCTAAGCGAGATGTTTTAAAGCCAATTCTTTTTGCCATTGGTTTCAAAATTACTATTTTTTTTATAGTGGTGAGATATTTTGAAAATTGTTAGGATTTTTGATTTTTTAATATAGTCTAGATTTGGATATCGATATTTGTAAATAGTATCATCAATTCTTAAATAGATATTATTGACCAATATAATATCTGTAGATTTTGGTATAGTATTGTTTAGTACATCAATATTTAAATCAATTACAATTCCCCAACTCGATTTTAATATTGTATAAATATTTATTAATTAGTAATAACTGCTAAAAAATCTAACATCTAAATATCTTGACTCTAATAATCTTGTTACTCAGTTAGCGCACTCATCATTGCTTTGGCTTTAAGTAGACATTCTTCATATTCGTTTTCTGCTATGCTGTCTATGGTTATAGCACTGCCTGTTTGAATTGACAAATATTTATTTTTACTGTTATAAATAATACCACGAATTACTACATTAAAATCGAAATTGCCTTTTGGTGTAATGTAACCAATCGTTCCAGAATAAATGCCTCGCTTGGTTTTTTCCAATTGTTCTATAATTTGCATTGCTGCAATTTTTGGAGCACCAGTCATACTTCCCATCGGAAACATAGCTTTTATTATTTCAGTAAATGAAACACTATTGTCTACTTCAGCTGTTACGGTAGATATCATTTGATGCACTTGCTCAAACGAATATATTTTACACAATTCTTCTACTGTAACGGTACTTTTATTGGCAATTTTAGATAAGTCATTTCGTACTAAATCGACGATCATAATATTTTCTGCTCTTTCTTTACTGTGTTGTTCTAATTCTTGTTTCAGTTGTTCATCTTCATTTAAATCTTTACTTCGTTTTCTTGTACCTTTTATTGGTTGTGTAATGAGTATGTCGTTGTGCTTTTTTAAAAATCGTTCTGGACTTGCACACAACATATAAATTTCTTTCGATTTATAATAAGCGGTAAATGGTGCTTGTGAAATTTGGTTAAGTTGTTTAAATATATTTTCTGGATTGATGTTGATATAGTCTGCAAACCATTCCATGCAATAATTCATTTCGTATATATTGCCAATTTGTATTTCTTTTTTAATAGTATTTATTGTATTAATATATAATTGTTTATCTACTTTTGATTGAAGTACAATTTTATTAGTCGCAATAGTATCATCATTGTAAATATTTTGATTGATAAGTGCTATAAATTCTTCGTAGTGATACTCTGAAATTACACCACAAAGCACTTTGTCTTTTTCTATACTAATTAAATATTTTGGTTGAAAAAAGTTGATGTTGTCTGCAGAAATGCCATCGAAATTAGTAGACGATAAAATAGGTTCAATTTCGTTTTTTACATCGTAGGCAATATAACCAAAAAGCCAATCATTAGTTTGATTGATGAATTGTTGTAAGTCGTCTAAACCTTTGTTTTTGCAAGAAAAAACTTGTAAGCTATCGAGTGCTATAAAATTTCCAAAATGCGTATATGGATAGTGTGGATAGTTATTGCTTTCTAATATACATACATCACTAAACTGCTTACTAATTTGTAGTAATTTTTCTTTGAATAAATCGATGTTTGCTATGTCTAATGAATAAAATGTACGCATAAACAATTTTTCTAACTTTTTTCGTCATTCCTACGAAAGTAGGAAGCTATTTTCATATTAATAGATTCCGTATATTTCTCTTCCGAATGTTCGGAACTCAAAATTACGGAATGACGACGCGATAAAATATTTTCATCAAAAATAGAATAGCATTGAAATAATTATGATATTGTCAATGATATTTTTTTTCCAAGACCTATTTCTAATAGTCTATACAAAGTTGAAAGCTGTATATCACTATGACCATTTTCTATACGAGAGATAAAACTTTTTTTTGTACCTGTTTTTTGAGCTAATTGTTCTTGTGTTAATTTAGCTAAACGCCTTTCTTCTTTTATTACTTCGCCAATAGCAAATGCTTTTGCTTTAATTTCAAACTCTGTTCTTTTATCAGTACCAATTTTCCCATATTGTTTGTCAAGATGTTCAGCAAAAGTAGTAATATTATTATTTTTTGTATTCATTTAATTCTATTTTTTTATTAAAATATTCGTTCATTATATTAATTGCTTTTTCAATTTCTTTAGTAGGCGTTTTTTCAGATTTTTTTTGAAATCCATTAAATAAAATTACGAGCTTACCTTTATCAAAACAGCAAAAGATTCTATAAATATTGCTTTCATATTTTATTCTTATTTCATATAAACCTTTTACGCTTTCTATTTTCTTAAAGAATTTAGTTGGAATTCGCTCAACTACTGTAACTATAAATAGTACTTCATCAATTTTATATTTTACTTTCTCTGATTGTTCATTAAAGAATTCATAGAAGTAGTTTTTATAAAAAATGATTTTTCTTATTTCTTCCACAAAACAAAGTTAACGAATAATGGAACAAGATACAAGTTTTTATAAAAATAGCATTGTCAAAGTTCCAAACTTTGGTGCTGTTAGAAATTTATTTCAGACATTGTCGAGCGGAAACTCTAAACAATACAATAAAGAATAAACAAAAAAGACCTTGCATAATACAAGGTCTTTTTAAAAATGTATTTTGTAGTAGCGTCCTCTACGAGAGACGCTCTACGAATATTAGAATTGGTTTGATGTATTTTTTGCACCACCAGCTTTTAACGCTTGGTCGCCAGCAAAAAATTCTTTGTGATCATCACCTAAGTCAGAACCAGCCATTCTTTGATGTTTAACACAAGAAACGCCTTTTCTAATTTCTTGTCTTTGAACATTGCTTACATAAGCTAACATACCTTCATCGCCAAAATATCCTTTAGATAAATCGTTCATATGTAAAGCAGTTGTATGGTAAGTAGGTAATGTAATTAAGTGATGGAATACACCAGCTTCACGAGCAGCATCTGCTTGGAAAGTACGAATCATATCATCTGCTTTTTTAGCTAATTCTGTTTCGTCGTATTTAACATCCATTAATTCTGCACGAACATAAGCCGACATATCTTTGCCTTCTTGTTCCATTGCATCAAATGCTTGTTTTCTGAAATTAAGTGTCCAGTTAAAAGATGGAGAATTGTTATAAACTAATTTTGCATTAGGAATTACTTCTTTCACTCTATTCATCATCGCAGCAATTTGTCCAACATGTGGTGTTGGTGTTTCAATCCACAATAAATCAGCACCAGCTTGTAAACTTGTAATACAATCTAAAACAACTCTATCAATGTTAGTACCTGGAGCAAATTCATATAATCCACTTGCTAAACGAGCAGGACGATGTAATTTTCCGTCTTTTTTAATCAAAACATCATCTTCATTAGCATCAGCAATATCAATTTCTTCTGTTTTTAAGAAACTAATATATTGAGAAGCTAAATCGCCTTTTTGTTGAGAATAAGGAATGGTTTGTGTTAAACCAGCACCTTCTGAGTCTGTACGAGCAACAATGATACCATCATCAATACCTAATTCTAAGAAAGCATAACGAACTGCATTTAATTTTGCATGAAATTCTTCATGAGGTACAGTTACTTTACCATCTTGGTGTCCACATTGTTTTACATCAGATACTTGGTTTTCAATTTGAATAGCACAAGCACCAGCTTCAATCATTTTTTTAGCTAATAAGTAAGTAGCTTCTGGATTTCCGAAACCAGCATCGATATCAGCAATAATAGGAACAACATGAGTTTCAAAGTTGTCTATTTGAGCTTGAACATCTTCACCAGCTTCTAAACGACGAAATAAATCGTTTAATTCAACAGCATCTGCTTGTTTTAAGAATTGATAAATTTCTTCGATAAGTGCAGGAACTGAAGTTTTTTCGTGCATAGATTGATCTGGTAATGGACCAAATTCAGATCTTAATGCAGCAACCATCCAACCAGAAAGATAAAGGTATTTTTTTGAAGTTGTTTTGTGATGTTTTTTAACTGCAATCATTTTTTGTTGAGCAACAAAACCATGCCAACAACCTAATGATTGTGTGTATTTTGATGAATCTGCATCATATTCTGCCATATCTTTACGCATAATAGCAGCTGTATATTTTGCAATATCAAGACCAGTTTTGAAACGATTTTGAACGATCATTCTACCTGCATATTCAGGTTCAATAGCGTCCCAAGTATTACCGAATTTTGCTTTTAGTGCTTTAACTGTGTCTAAAGCAGAAGCATAAGTTGTTTGCGATAAATTTCCCATGATTTGTTTATTTAATTTATAATATTTTGTTTATTTAATTTTTTATACTGTTTCCAATTAATCTATATATTGATATGCTTCTGAAGTTAAAAATTCTTTTAGTTCATTGTCTAATGACATTTCTTCGAACATTTTAGACGCTAAATCGAATTTGCTGTTGTTGTAAGCATCGCCCATAGCATCTTTATATGCTTGTTTTTGTGCAGCAATTAAGTCTTTTACCATTTCAGCCGTAACTTTAGTACCATCATCTAACTTTGCCTCTTCATGATGTACCCATTGCCAAACTTGCGTTCTTGAAATCTCAGCTGTTGCAGCATCTTCCATTAAGTTGTGAATTGGCACGCAACCATTTCCTCTTAACCAAGCTTCTAAATACTGAATACCTACATCAATATTGTTTTTTAAACCAGTCATCGTAATGGTACCAACTGGAACTTGTAATAAATCTTCTGCTGTTACATGTACATCTTCTCTTAAATTAAAGATTTGATTTGGTGTAGGCATATACTTATTAAATTCATCCATTGCAATAGGAACTAATGCAGGATGTGCTACCCAAGTACCATCGTGTCCAGCTTTAGCTTCTCTTTCTTTATCTGCTCTTACTTTTTCTAAAGCAATTCTGTTTGCTTCTTCATCATTCTTAATTGGAATTTGTGCAGCCATTCCACCCATTGCAAATGCACCTCTTTTATGACAAGTCTGAATGACTAACTCAGAATACGATTTCATAAAATGAACACCCATTGTAACTTGAGCTCTGTCTGGAACTAGGAAATTATTATTTTTTACTAGTCTTTTGATATAAGAAAAGATATAATCCCATCTACCACAATTTAAACCAGCAGAGTGATCTTTTAGTTCAAATAAAATTTCATTTAACTGGAAAGAAGCCATAATTGTTTCTACTAAAACCGTCGCTTTAATTGTTCCGTTAGGTATACCCAACATAGATTGAGCTTCTACAAAAATATCGTTCCATAATCTTGCTTCTAAGTGATGTTCCATTTTAGGTAAGTAAAAGTAAATACCACTACCTTGCGACATTCTTTCTTTTACATTATGGAAGAAATACAAAGCAAAGTCCATAATTCCACCACTAACTTGTTCTCCATCAATAGTAACATGCTTTTCAAATAAATGCCAACCTCTTGGTCTAACAAAAAGTGTAGCAGGATTATCGTTTAATTGATATGATTTTCCAGCTTCGTTAGTAAAGCTAATCGTTTTTCTAACTGCATCTTTTAAGTTAATTTGTCCGTCTATATTATTTTCCCAAGTAGGAGAGTTAGAGTCTTCAAAATCAGCCATAAACACTTTAGCACCAGAATTTAAAGCATTGATTATCATTTTACGGTCAACAGGACCAGTAATTTCTACTCTTCTGTCGTTCATATCGCTTGGCCAAGAAGCTACAGTCCACTCGCTATCTCTAATATCTTTTGTTTCTGGTAAAAAATCTGGTAAAACACCAGCATCTAAAGATTTTTGCCTTTCTACTCTGTTTTGTAATAATTCTAATCGTCTTGAATTGAATTTTCTATGTAAATGTGCTAAAAAATCTAGAGCTTCAGTCGTTAAAATTGAAGCATATGCATCTTTATATGCTCCTGTAATTTTTACGCCTTCTGGTGTTTGAAAATTTGACATAATATATTTTTTATTTTGTGATGCACGAAAATAAAGAATAATCTAATAGCTTGAAAGTTATAGATGTTAAGTGATTTTTAACATAGGTGTAGTAAAAGATTAAATGCATGCATTGTTTTTTATTTGTGGATATTTTTTTGTAGTATGTGTATAAATTCACTCCTATTTATAAAAGAAGCACCTAAACTTTCTAAATGTTGTGTGTGAATTTGACAGTCTATAATAACAACACCTAACTGTTCTAAATGTTGCACAAATTGTATAAATCCGAACTTACTTGCATTGCTTACTGTTTGAAACATGGACTCGCCGAAAAAACAGTTACCAATTAAAATACCATAGAGTCCACCAACCAAATGGTTATCTTGCCAAACTTCTACACTTTGAGCATAACCTATTTGATGTAATTTTGTATATGCTTTTTTCATTTCTTGTGTAATCCAAGTGCCTTCTTGGTCTTTTCTGTTAATGGTAGCACATTGATTGATAACTGCTTCAAAATTTTGATTAATGGTATAAGAAAAAACATTTTGCTTAATGATTTTTCTCATGCTTTTACTGATGTACAATTGATTAGGAAATAATACAAATCGAGGATTTGGTGACCACCATAAAATAATTTCATCTTCATTAAACCAAGGAAAAATTCCAGATTGATAAGCGAGCAAAAGTCGTTCAGGAGATAAATCACCACCAACAGCTAATAGTCCTTCTTTATCAGCATCTTCAACTGGAGGAAAATAAAGTTGGTCATTTAAAAAATAAACAGGCATATTATACTGTTTTTTCTATAGCCGCACTAATGCCTCTATCTAGTAAAGCATCTTTCATTGGAGTTAGCGTTTTTTCATCGCCATGTTTTACTGCATATTTACCTTTAAAATGAATAAACATAGCACATTGCTCTGCTTGTTCGTAGCTATGTTTACAAATAGCAACTAATGATTCAATTACCCAATCGAAAGTATTGACTTCATCATTGTAAACAATTAGTTGAGCACCAAGATCTAGTAGTGTATCTAATGCTACTTCTTCTTCTGTAATAGTTTCAGTTTCGGTGTTGTAATATGCATTAAAAGCATGCGACATAGTGTGCAAAATTAATAAAATATGATTTTAAAAGGAATGTTTGTGCAATTAAATAAATATTGTATTTTTGTGCCTCCATAATGGCGAGGTAGCTCAGATGGTTAGAGCGTCGGATTCATAACCCGGAGGTCAGGGGTTCAATTCCCCTCCTCGCTACAAAATTTCCCAACTTAATATAATAATAATTGTCTACAACTTGCTAATTTGATTAGCAGTATATATCATATTAGAAATTTCGGAAATAATTTTAGTTTGATTCTCAAAATTATAACCTCGAGTCATTACACATAAAATATAAGGTTGCTCATCATCATATACAATGGCACAATCATGCAATTCTAACTCTTTTGAATTTATAAAACTGCGTTCTCCATACTTGTGAGCTACTACTACATCTTTAGGTAGTCCAGCAATAATTCCATCTTGATACTTTGCTTGAGTTAATATTTCTAGAGCCAAATTAGACATATATGGGTTTAAATATGTAGCATTATATAAAATTCTAAAATAAGCGGCATATTGCTTAGGAGAAATAAATCTATCTTCTGGTCCGTAGGCATTGTAATCTATATTTAGATCATAAAAAACAGACTCAAAAACATCATTCCAAATATTATTGACTGCTATTTCCATGGCATTATTATCAGAATTAATAATCATTTCTTGCAATAGTTGATATATTGAGTACTTATTGCCAAATTGCATGTATTGATTATTATCTATATTCTTTATATATGCACCATCAACTGGATAATATTCTACCATTTTATTTAAGAAACTACTATCATATTCTTGTTGCTTAAAAGCTGCAATTAAAAAAGGAACTTTTAATAAACTAGCTGGGCAGTATTTTTTGTCTGCATTTATTCCAACCCAAGGACCATTATTTAGTGTTCTATAGTAGATAGACACCTCTTTTACTTCTTTTTTTGATTTTTTTTGAAGTATGTATGATTTTAAACTGTCTTCAAGATTTTGAATTTCTCTAATCGTAGATGAACTAAAATCGGCACAATCTAATAAAGGATGAATTAAGTCTTGCTTAGGTTTTCTAATTTCTGTAAAAGACTTATTGGTTTGAGTTTGTGAAAATGCTACAGGATTACTTAAACTTATTACAAGCAAACCAAGCAAAAAATTAAAGACTTTATTTAGTTGCATAAAAATTAAACATAGCATTAAAATTATGCCAAATTTTGATTTGAAACTTACTTTATTTAAAAAAAATTAGTTAAAAAAAGATAAAGCACTTTTACTAAGATTTACTTTTCTTTGTAAGGAATAATTTATTATGAGTATTGACTGGAATAAAATACCATTGCCGAGTTTTGTATTAGATGAAAATTTATTGATAAACAATTTAAAGTTGTTACAATATTTTCAAGCAGCAGCTGGTGTTGAAATAATATGTGCTTTAAAAGGATTTTCATTTTATCATGTATTTCCTTTGCTAAAACAATATTTAAAAGGAGCAACAGCAAGTTCATTACACGAAGCCATGTTGGTATATCATGAAATGCATTGCAAAGCACATACTTATTGTCCTGTTTATGTGCCACACGAATTTGAAAAAATTCAAGATATATCTTCACATATAGTATTTAATAGTGTAAGTGAGTACAAGCGATTTTATACACAGCTTAGAGATGATATTGACTATGGTTTAAGAGTAAATCCTTTGTATAGTGAAGTTGGTACAGACTTATACAATCCTGCTTCTGTAAATTCGAGATTAGGTATTCAACGAAAAGATTTACCTGATACTTTGCCAGACAAAATTAGTGGGTTGCATTTTCATGTGATGTGTGAAAACAATGCTTTTACTTTAGAAAATGTTCTAGAACACTTTAAAAAAGAATTCCACGATTTGATTCTACAAGCGAAGTGGATAAATATGGGTGGTGGACATTTAATTACACATAAAGATTATCATGTAGAGTATGGAATAAAAGTATTGCAAGCATTTAAGCAAGAATATCCGCATTTAGAAAAAATAATTTTAGAGCCAGGAAGTGCTATTGGTTGGCAAACTGGTTATTTAGTGTCTACAATTTTAGATATAGTACACAATGGAGAAATTCCTACAGCTATGCTCGATGTTTCTTTTACTTGTCATATGCCAGATTGTTTAGAAATGCCTTATCAACCAAAAATATTAAATACCAATAGTGATGGAAAATATATTTATAAAATGGGTGGAATGAGTTGTTTGGCTGGCGATGTGATGGGAAATTGGCATTTTGATCAATCATTAGAAATTGGTGATAAGATTATATTTGATGATATGATACATTATACTATGGTAAAAACAACTACCTTTAATGGAATTAATTTACCTAATATTGGAAAATGGAGCAACAATAAATTTGAATTATTAAAATCATTTAATTATGATGATTACAAAAGAAAATTATAATTTTTAAAACTATGGAAAATAAATTTATAGATAAAGTCTTTACGATTTTTATTAAACAAGCAGAAAAATTGATTGCAGATAATGGTGCTTTGGCAAAACTAATTGATAAAGGATTTGAGAAATTAGAAGCACAAGTGAATAAGTTTTACACTATACAAGATAGTATTTTAGCTGTTTTGAAATTATTGAGAGCTTGGCTGTATGGTGATTATAAAGAAATCTCTTACTTTAATGTAGTATCATTAGTAGCAGCTACTATTTATTTTGTAAGTCCTTTAGATTTAATACCAGACTTTATACCCTTTATTGGCAAGCTAGATGATGTTTTTGTATTAAATTATATTATAAAAACATTGAATAAAGAAATAGAACGCTTTATGGCTTGGGAAAATGCAAGACAAGCAAGTGTGTAAAACTTATTTATAATTTTATTGTGTAATTAGAATCAAAATAAATATTGTCATTTTCAACTTGCCAGTGATAGACAGATAAATTTCTTCATTTTACTACGAATATTTTTCAAGATTGACTCTCAAATGAAGAATAGTATTTATATCTGCCAAGATAATAAAAAGTATAAGAGATTTGAAATTACTTTACTATGGTGCTTGCCAAAAAAGTTTAGCATTATTGGTGTTGTATTTTATAAAAGTAGTATTTGTATTTTTTTCATGATTTTCTGTTTTATTTACTTGTTCAAAATAATCTAACGGAACTAATTTTATATAATCATATGTTTTATTATTAATTCTGGTTTCCATATTGTATTCGCTACTTGCTGGACATTCTATCATGTATAAGTTTTTTGCCATGTACTCATATAGATAATGTTCTTTTGTTTGAGCTGTACTTCTATTCCAATTAGCATCTGGATTTAAAATAAGTGGTTGGTTGTTAATTATTCTTTCTCTTACTTCTTCTATACTCAATAAGTTGCCATTTTCATCCATTACGAAAGCATCAAAAGTTGGATCTATCCAAACCCATTTGTTTAATGATTTTATAAATACGGCATTGATTACATGACAATCCATATCTATCTTTAAACTATCTTTTGGTAAACCAGTAACTAATCTTGAAGCAAAACCCATTGCTAAATAACATTCATTGAGTACTGTAGCCAAACCTCTGCAATTTAGTGTTCTATTTTCTTTTTTGCATTCTGTAATCATACTTACTGCATTTTTTATAATTGGACTTCCTTTAGAACCATCATGTGGAATTAAATCGTGTATCCAATGTAAAAGATTGAGTACTTGTAAAACATCAGTACCATTTCCTGCAATGCTATCTAAATTAAATGCTTTGCGAAGTGCTACTAAGTTGCTATCATCTTTAGATTGATAAGTGAATTTTGGTAAAGAACGATTGTCTTCATTATTATACTCTGAAGCATTTTTTAAGATATACAAATAATCACCAACAGATTTTAATTGAGTAATAATTTTTGTAAACTCAGCTTCATTTCTAATATTATCTAAATCTGTGTCTTCTTGAATGTTTGTATAATCAATATAGCCATTATCAATACTCATTTGAAGGTACTTTAAAGCCATTGGTTTGTCATTAATTAATGAATATAAACAAGCAAAATTGTAGTATGAACCACCTATGTCTTCTAAATAAAATTTTTGATCATTTTTTGATAATTTATCATATTCGTTTAGTAAATCTTTTAATGCTTTATTATATAATTTAGTGTCTTTTTTATAGTATGCATCTAACATTAAACTATCTTGTTTTTCTAAAAGTTTCTCAAATTGATTTGTTGAATTTTGAGTAAAAACATTACTAGTAAATAAGCAAAAACAAATTAAACTTAAAAAATTAATGGTTTTCATAAAGTAATAATTATAAATGTAAAGATAGGTAATTAGTTATGAATAAATATAAAAAATAGATAGAAAATTACTTTTTCATAGCAAATTCTAATACTCTTTCATTAATATTAAATGACTGTATTCTGTTTAGTCCTAATTCGTCTACTGTAAATTGTAATAGTGCTAATTCTTCTATAGGACTTTTTATAAACATACAGTATTTCATATCTAAGGCAGCTTTGGGAATTAAGCCAATAAGTTCACTACCATTCGTAGTAATGGAAAACTCTTTTTCTGCAATTGATTTCACAATATTATAAACTAAACAAACTGGTGTTTTCTTAAAATTAGTAATATTGGTTGATACTTGACAGCAATCGTATTCGTCGATATACCAGCCAATAGCTTTTACATGTTGTAGCATTGGTGTCCATTCTGCGTTGATTTTTCCAGCTCTAGTATCTCGTATTTGTTTAGCAATTGATTGAGCTATACTAATATCTTTAGTATTCAAATTAATATTATATGCAATTAAAAAATCTCTTGCACCAAGTGCCATCATGCCGAATTTTTTATTGAATGTAGTAGGACCAAAGTCTGGTAGCCAATGACTGTTTTGTAGTTTGTTCTTGATGGCTTCATATTCGCCTTTTCTCAAAAAAGCTAAGTTTTGTCTTTCAATATTTGTAGCAGATTTTTCGTACAAATAAACAGGAATTTCAATATCTCCTAATCGTTTTCCTAATTGTCGACTTAGTACCACGACTTCTTGCATGGTAATATTTTGTAGTGGAATTAAAGGACAGACATCGCAAGCACCCATTCTTGGATGTGTACCATGATGTGTTGACATATCAATTAATTCGTAGGCAACTTGTATGGCTTTTAAACAAGCTTCTAGTACTGCATTTGGTGTTCCTACAAACGAATAAACAGTTCTGTTGGCATCAAAACCAATATCAATATGTAATAATTTTATATTTTTTGTCGTTATGATTGCATTAGCAATTGCATCAATAGTTGATTGGTTTCTTCCTTCAGAAAAATTAGGTACGCATTCTATGAGTTGTTGATTGTCATCAAACATATAGTTTAATTAATTATAGGTTTAAAATTATCCCAATATGTTCTTGGTGTTACTATTTTTGTGTATTCAAATTCGGTTAAATTAAAGTCGAGCGTATTTCCTGTTATCAAAAAATCAGCATTACTAACAGCAGCTAATTCTAAAAATTTATTATCACTTGTATCTGTTAATATATCAATTTTTATATTTGTTTCGTAGAATGTAGCTGTATCTAAAAGTTGACTAACAACAATATTGGCTTTGGATTTAAAATTGCTGAATTTTGAAAATTTGTCTCTATTCAATACTGCTAAATATTCAAGATATATTTCGTTTGAAAGACATATATTTACTTCTTGAGTGAGTACTAAGTCGTACAAAATCATAGTAGGAACAGAGTTTGATATTAATGCTGCAACGATAACATTAGTATCAAGAATTATTTTTTGCATTTCTTACAGCATTAATTTCAGCATTAATTTCTTCTAAAGTTAGTGTTGAAAGACCATTTTCTTTAGCTATTTTATTACTTTCTAAAAGTGCTTTTCTTGCAAATTCTTTATTAATCGATTCTACTAAATCTGTAAATTTAATTTCGTTATTATTTAATTTATAGCGTTTAATATCTGATTCGCTAACTTTTATTTGTAATGTTTTCATTTTTATTGATTTTAGCTTGTTACATTCAAATTTACGAAATTTATTTCTTCTTATAACAAAATCAAATTAGCAATTGTTCTTGATACTTTTGTTTATTGGTGAAGTAACGATAGATAGTTTGTTTGTAAAATATCTCAAACAAATTATATAGTTATTGTATCTTAAAGCCAAATTTTCTTGTTTTATGCATGAACATTTGAAGTCGTTTTTGAATAGTTATGTAACATTGCCTGATGATGTACAGGAAAAATTAGTGCTGTCGTTTAAGCAAAAAGTAATTGCAAAGAATGATTTTTTGTTACAGAAAGAACAGATTTGCAAAGACTTGGTTTTTGTAAATAGTGGTTGCTTACGCATGTATTATATACAACACGATGTAGAAATTTCAGTTTGGTTTGCACTAGCACAATCATCTGCAATAGAAATTTATAGCTTTATTAGTGAACAACCAACACAATATTATATTCAAGCGATTGAAGATACCGAAGTATTGTATTTACCTAAAACAGTTTTAGAGAATTTATATATTGAATTTCCTATATTACAACAATTGATGCGAAAATATTGGGAAGATGTAATTTTGCATTTGCTAGAAAGATTTACAGCACTACAAAGAGATGATGCAGAAACGCGTTATTTAGATTTATTAGACAAACCAACTCTATTGCAAAGTATTCCGCAGAAATATTTAGCATCTTTTATTGGTGTAACGCCAACTTCTTTAAGTAGAATTAAAAGAAAAATTGCTAAACAAAATTTTTAATTACAGTATATAATATTTCTAAACTAATAAATATTAATATAATTCCTAGTAATTTATTGATGTAATGACTGTACCTTATTATTCTAGATTGAAATTTATGATGTGTAATGAGTGTTGCTACAATATAAAACCAAGTAATAGTTGCTATTACAAAAAATATGCTTAGTAAAATACTGTTGAGTAATGGTACTTGTTTTGTTTGAATGACCGTAAAAATACTTAGAAAAAATAGCGTTGCTTTTGGATTTAAAATATTAGTTAAAAAACCAGATTTTATTGCTTGAATAGCAGATAGTCCTTGCTTGTTTTGATGTTGTTCGTTGATTTGGAAAGTAGTATTGGCATTTTTTATGGCACCAATTCCCATGTATAATAAATACAAAGCACCTAATAATTGTATTATTATAAATATGTTTTTATTGGTTGATATGAGATAAGCAATGCCCAAAAAGCTATAAGCAATATGCACTAAAATTCCTAAGCCAAAACCTAAAGCAGTGTATCGTCCAGTTGTTCTGTTGTATTGTAAACTATTTTTTACACACATTACAAAATCTGGTCCAGGACTAATTAATCCTAGTAAATATACCAAAGCAATAGATAGTGTCATTTGTTGCTAAAGATAATCATTTACTATCTGATAAAAATAGCATATTGATAAATCTATAGAAATGACTATAATATAAATAGTATTTGTATATTTGATTAGTGCAAAGCAGAATAAACTTATATTATTATCCACTTATTAAAATAGTAATTCCATTTATTGTAGGAATAATTATTGCTTTTCAATGCACTATTAGTTTTAAATCAACACTTATTGCACTACTAATTACTACGCTTGTTTTTATCTTTTTTCAACTACAGAAACGATGGCAATTGAAACAGTATTGGTTGCTTATAATTCCGTTATTGTGTTTGCTTTTTGGAATGACTTATACTACATTGTTTTTGAAGAAAAATCAAACAGAACATTTTTCGCTACAAGAGAATAAATATGTAGTTGGATATATTAAAAGTCCTTTGTTAGAAAAAGAAAAATCATATAGAACAATATTAAGTGTAGAAGCAGTTATAGATAGTCAGCAAAATATACATTATTGTAGTGGAAATTTATTACTCTATCTAGCAAAAGATTCTAGTATAACACATTATAATATTGGTGATAAAGTATTAATAAAATCTTGGATTAATGAAGTTGACGCACCTAAAAATCCACATCAATTTAATTATAAAAAATATTTGTTTTATAGTGAAATATATCAACAAGCATATGTGAAGCCATGGCAAATAAAATTACTTCAAGCAGATGAAAAATATGCTTTGCAAAGAAAAAGCAATGATATATCAATAAAAGTTCAAGCAATACTAAAAAAATATATTCCTAATAAAAAGTATTTTCAGCTAGCAGATGGTATCTTGTTAGGTCACAAATCAGATTTAGATGCAGATACTTATCAAGCATTTGCGTTAAGTGGTTTAATGCATATTTTGTCGGTTTCTGGTTTACATGTTGGTATCGTATATATGTTATTGAGTTTTTTGTTTTCATTTCTTCCTAAGAAAAAGAAGTATGCAAAATGGATAAAATTTGGTTGTGTAGCTATTGGAATTTGGCTTTTTGCATTTATTGTAGGACTAACACCAGCCGTGGTTAGAGCTGCAATTTTATTTTCTTTGCTAAACTTTGGAAAGTTAAACAACGAAAGAAGCACTGCTTTAAATTTATTAGCTGGAGCATGTTTTATTCAATTACTTTTTAATCCGTTACTAATCTATAATATAGGATTTCAACTGTCATACTTGGCTATGCTAGGCATTTTTTTAATGTATCAACCAATTAATATATTATTTTATTCAAAATATAAAATAATTAACTGGATATGGCAATTGTGGTCATTAAGTTTGGCAGCACAAGTATTTACTTTGCCATTAAGTATTTACTATTTTGGTAATTTTCCAACCTACTTTTTGCTTGCTAATATCTTTGCCATTCCATTGGCAACACTAATATTATGGCTGTCAGTAGTATTAATTCCTGCTAGTTTAGTACCTACTATTGCTGTATTTATAGGAAAAGTAAATAGTTTTTTAATTGCATTATTGATTAAATCGACACAATTACTAGTAACATTGCCTTTAGGTAAAATACAAAATATCTATATAAGTAATTTTAGTTTATTGTTGATTTTTATTGCAGTGATTTTATTTGTCTATGCTTTTAAATTCAAACAGTTGAAGTTAACCATACTAGCAATGTGCATTTTTGTTTTTTGCATTGCCAACGCTTATTGGCTTACTTATCAATGTTGGAAAAAAGATGAGTTTTTTATTTATTCTATTCCAAATAATTTATGTTTTGCCGTACATCATCAAAATAAATCTACTATTATAAGTACTGATACTATAAGTGATAAACAGTATAATTTTAATATTGATAACAATGAAAAATACAATCGCATTACAACAAATGAATTCATTGTTCTAAATGATAGTACTAATCTTCAACTAAATGAATTTGTATATAGTGATTATTTAATCAATTTTAAAAATAAATATTTATATATACTTAATAAAAATAATATTAGATGGAAATTTGCAAAACCATTAGCAATAGACTATTTAATTGTAAGCGATAATCTCTTTCTAAATATAGAACAAATAAAAGAAAATTATCAATTTCAGAAAGTCATTATTTCATCTGATAATGATTATTATCACACTAAAACATATAGAAAAATTTTAGAAGACAATAAAGTCTCTTTTATAGATATTAATGAAAAATATTTTGAATTAGAATAGTTTACTCGAAACTTGCTAAAGCTAAATCGTAGCTTTTAAAACCAAATCCAACAATAATACCTTTTACTACTGGCGATAAATAGGAGTGATGTCTATAGTTTTCTCTAGCAAAAGTATTGCTAATGTGTACTTCAATAACTGGTGTAGTAACCGATTTTATAGCATCGTGCAGAGCAACAGAAGTATGTGTGTACGCACCAGCATTTAAAACAATACCATCATAACTAAAACCAACTTCTTGAATTTTGTCAATTAAAATACCTTCTACATTCGATTGGAAATAGCTGATTTCTAAATTTGCATATTTGCTTTGGAGTTGTTTCAAAAAATCATCAAAACTCTGATTGCCATAAATTTCAGGTTCTCTTTTTCCTAGCAAATTTAAATTTGGTCCGTTTATAATGATAATTTTTTTCATACACCATAAAATTAGTAAAAATCTACTAGTTTTATAATAATGAAAATTATAGATTAGTTTTTGTATATAAAGTAAGCGTTAACCTATCATCTCAAATTTAGTATAAGGAATTAAAGCTGCTGGAATTTTAATACCATTTTCTGTTTGATGATTTTCTAGTAAACAGGCAACAATTCTTGCTAAAGCCAAAGCACTTCCATTTAATGTATGAGCCAATTGTTTTTTATTGTCGCTATCTTTAATTCTTAGCTTAAGTCGATTGCTCTGAAATGTTTCAAAGTTAGATACTGAACTTACTTCTAACCATCTTTTTTGTGCTGCAGAATAAACTTCAAAATCGAAAGTTTGAGCAGAAGCAAAAGTCATGTCGCCACCACATAAAAACAAAATTCTATAAGGCAATTCTAAAGCTGTTAAAATAGCTTCAATATGTTTAATCATTTCATCAAATGCTTTATAAGAATTTTCTGGTTTTTCAATGCGTACAATTTCTACTTTATCAAATTGGTGCAAACGATTTAAACCTCTTACATCTTTACCATAACTACCAGCTTCTCTTCTAAAGCAAGGTGTGTAACCAGCATTTTTTATAGGCAGTGCTTGCTCATCAATAATATCATCTCTATATAAATTGGTAATAGGTACTTCGGCAGTTGGTATTAAATACAAATTGTCTTCAGTAACATGATACATTTGTCCTTCTTTGTCTGGTAACTGTCCTGTTGCAAAAGCAGAATCGTAGTTTACCATATGTGGAGGCAATACTTCTTCGTAGCCAGCTTCAATCGCTTTATCTAAAAAGAAACTAATTAAAGCTCTTTGTAAAACAGCACCTTTACCTTTATATACAGGAAAACCAGCACCAGTTAATTTTACACCCAATTCAAAATCAATTAAGTTGTATTTTTTAGCCAAATCCCAATGTGGTAAAGCACCTTCAAATAACTGAGGCAATTCATCTACAGTAAACAGTATTTTATTATCGTCTGGTGTTTTTCCGTGTGGTACATTATCGTTTGGTAAATTAGGTAGCTGTACCAATTTATCAAAGATGCTTTGCTCTGTTTGTTTCAAATCGCTATCTAAAGTTTCGGTTTGCTCTTTAATAGTAGCAATATTTTGTTTTAGTTGTTCTGCTGCTGCTTTATTTCCTGCTTGCATTAACGAGCCAATAGTTTTAGAAGTCGTATTTCTTTCTGCTAGTAAATCGTCTAATTGTTTTTGAATACTTTTTCTGTTGTCATCTAATTGTAAAATTTCATCTACTATAGTAGTATCGTTAAAGAATTTTATTTTCAGTTTTTCTTTTACTGCACTAGTATTATTTCTAAGTTGGTCAATGGTAAGCATAATGTATTTTATATCTAGCAAAGATAAAAAAAACTGTATTTGTACTTAGTTTTGGTTAAAGTATTCACAAAAACATAAAAAAAATACTAGAAATACGATTTATTTAAAAAAAATATTTTACTTTGCACCGTCTAATTGCTTTATATAGCAATTTTCAAGCAATCCAATATAAATATCAATATACACAAAAAATGTTATTCAACATATAGAAAATTCTAATTTATTTATGCATACAGAAGCACAACTTAAAAGTTTACTGTTAAACGACTTAAAACAACTAGCTGCCGATTTAATGATTCCTAAATCTAAAATTGGTAACTCTAAAAAATCTGAGATAATAGATTTAATTATGAAACAGCAGGAGAATGGAACAATGAATGGTAGTAGTGATGATGATAATCTATTGTCTGATACTAATAATAATGATACAGAAGAAGTTATAGCTACAACAACTGTTGAAAGAAAGAAACGACCTAGAAAAAAGGTAATAAAAACGGTGTTAGATGATGGTTCTGAAGAAAGTGAGGAAGAAGATGATGATGATACACAAGAAGAAGAAGCCAAAGAGGAAGTAAAAGAAGTAGCTACTCATACAGAGAAAAGACCTTTTGAAAGAAAAGAGTTTAAACCAAAACATGAGCGAAAAGTAGTAGATGATTCGGTAGATACTAATAAAGAAGAAAAAGTTCAACAAGAACAAAAACCAAAATTTAATGTAGATTTAGATGGTATTATAGAAGCAGAAGGCGTTTTAGAAGTCATTTCTGATGGTTATGGTTTCTTGCGTTCTTCAGATTATAACTATTTATCATCACCAGACGATGTATATGTTTCTCCATCACAAATAAAGTCTATAGGTTTAAAAACTGGTGATACTATTGTAGGTACAGTGCGTCCGCCAAAAGAAGGAGAGAAGTACTTTGCTTTAGTTAAAGTAGATACAATTAACGGAAAAACACCTCAAGAAATTAGAGATAGAATTCCGTTCGACTATTTAACACCTTTGTTTCCTACAGAAAAACTAGATTTGTTCTACACACCATCAACCTATACTACTAGAATGGTAGATTTGTTTGCACCAATTGGTAAAGGACAAAGAGGTATGATTGTAGCACAACCTAAAGTTGGTAAAACAATGTTGTTAAAAGATATTGCCAATGCCATTTCTAAAAATCATCCAGAAGTTTATTTAATTGTATTGTTGATAGATGAAAGACCAGAAGAAGTAACAGATATGCAACGAAGCGTAAACGCAGAAGTTGTTGCCTCTACTTTTGATGAGCAACCAGACAAGCATGTAAAAGTATCGCATATTGTACTACAAAAAGCAAAAAGATTAGTAGAGTGTGGTCATGATGTAGTGATTTTATTAGATTCTATCACGCGACTAGCAAGAGCACATAATACCGTAGCACCATCATCAGGAAAAGTTTTATCTGGTGGTGTAGAAGCCAATGCATTACACTATCCTAAAAAATTCTTTGGTGCAGCCAGAAATATAGAAAATGGTGGTTCTTTAACTATTGTTGCTACAGCTTTAATAGAAACTGGTTCTAAAATGGACGAAGTTATCTTTGAAGAATTTAAAGGTACTGGTAATATGGAATTACAATTAGATAGAAAACTATCTAACAGAAGAATTTATCCAGCAATAGATGTAACATCATCTTCTACAAGAAAAGACGATTTGTTGTTAGCACCAGATGTAGTAGCCAAAATGAATATTTTAAGAAAGCATTTGGCAGATATGAATACAGAAGAAGCAATGACATTTTTATTACAACAAATGCGTGGTACTAAGAGCAACGAAGAGTTTTTATTGATGATGAATCGATAATTTCCAATAACTTAATGTTGCAAAGTATTATTTTTTAAAAAAATGATTATCTTTGCATTCCGATTTGAAAATTTAGTGAAATAAGATTATGAAAAGGACATTTCAACCTTCAGTAAGAAAGAGAAAAAATAAGCACGGTTTTAGAGCTAGAATGAAAACTAAAGCAGGTAGAGCAGTAATTAATGCAAGAAGAGGAAGAGGTAGAAAAAAACTGTCTGTTTCTAGCGAAAGAAGAGGAAAATAATTATCCATTCAAGGAACTATTAAATATTCGTTTAAACAAACGGAACGACTAAAGAGCAAAAAAGCAATCGATTTGCTTTTTGAGAACAGAACCTTTGTTCAAGATAGAATTATTAGAATTTATTATCAAACAACAGAAGCAACGCCAACTTGTCATCAGTTTGCCTTTGTAGTAGCTAAAAAAAAGTTTGGCAAAGCAACAGATCGAAATAGAATAAAACGATTGATGCGAGAAGCTGTTCGGTTACAAAAACACCAAATTAATTCACAAAAACCACTACGAATTATTGTTCAATACAAAGCCAAAGCGATAGTCAGTATTGAAGAAATACAACAAAGCATTTATTATTTATTTTCAGTATTAAACGAATCTACAAACTAGAGTTTGCTATAAAGCGTAGTATAAAAAACTGTAATAATATTTTTATAAATTCTCTTTCCATCAGTATCACTCGTAGAGGACGCTGATGCCTTGACCTTGGTTCGTGTCTCACGAAACAATAAGTTTAGTAGCAACATCTACTTGCTGAACTTGCCTGTCTCTCAAGCAGGTAGATTTCAGCATCTATAACTCTCTTCTCATCAATGTCACTCGTAGAGGACGCTGATGCTTACAAATAAAAAACTATAAATTACTAATTAAATATTTATCCATTAAAAATAATTGCGTATCTTGTTATAGCAACAACTTGCCGATATATAAAAATATTACAGCAAGTTGATGCAGTAATAATAAAGTAGTTGTAAGCAATTTGAGAAACTGTTTCAGAACCAAAATGATTGAATTTTTAAAAGGAGGAAAAACTTTAAATGGAATTACAATGGGAATGAAAATTTCTGATTTATATTCTATTTTAGGGGAACCCTCTAATGTGAGCGGAGGAAAAAATTATGGTTATGTTCATTATGGAGCATATCGTTACGGATTTACGGACGATACAATCAATGAAATGGCTATTGAGTTTAAGTTTTTAAAAAAACCATTTGAGTTCAAAAAATTAGAATATAAAAAGTATGATATTTCACTTTTTGAAGATTTTAAAATCAAACCTAAAAGTAAAATTCACCAAATAATAAATTTAATAAATCATCTTCAACTGAATTGGAAATCGCAAAACGGAATTGATAAAGATAGTTTTATATTAAAAATTGAAAACGGACCGTTTGTTGTATTTGACCTTTACGATGGAATAATTGACAAAATAACGATTGTAGATGGATATCAGAATAAAGACGGTCTGATTAAAAATCGAATTTAAGTTAGTATAAACCATCTCTACATCTTGACCTTGGTTCGTATCTCACAAAATAATAAGTTAGGTAGCGAATCTACTTGCTGAACTTGTTTCAGTATCTATAACTCTCTTCCCATCAGTGTCACTCATAGAGGACGCTGATGCTTACAAATAAAAAACTACTACAATACAAGTATTATAGTAGTTTAAAATATAGCTGAGTTAATTACTGCTTATTTTTTCTCCATGTTTCTATAGGAAGTGTTTCGCCTTCAATTGGATCAATAATCATTACTTTCCAATTTGTAGTATCAATACTTAAGTTATAATAAGTTTCAAATCTTTCATCACCATTATAACCTAACTTTACATCGTATGTGCCTTTCTTGTTTGGAGTAATAGTTGCAGCTACCGATTTAGTATGCTTGCTAATAGAATCTATATGAGCATTGCTTTGTTGGTACTCTGGTAAATCTTGAATGACTTGTAAAATTTTGTCATCAATATTGTAGTAATCTGTTTTTGGTTCAACCGTTTCGTCAGCAACAGTCATAGAGTCTAAATCAGCTTCTGCTTCATCATATTGTTTAACTTCGTTTTTACAAGCAGTAAAAAATAAACTTGTCATAATAAATAAAATAAATAATTTTCTCATAATATGTTATTTAAATAATGTAATATTTCCTTTGTATTTTTTAGTACTTCCATCTTCAAATCTAAGCAATACATAGTAAGCATAAACTTCGGCTTGTACACCTTTGTTTTTGTAATCGCCATTCCAACCACCATTCATATCGTTTACACTAACTTCATTTGCTTCGTATACTAATTCGCCCCATCTATTGTAAATCAACATTTTTTCTACAATAATATTGTCATTATTGCTTCGCACCATAAAGATATCGTTCACACCATCACCATTTGGAGTAAATGAATTTGGAATGAAAATATCGTCGACACAAGTACTTGTAAATTCAATTTCATCGGTAGCTTCACAGTCATTTTGATTAGCAACGGTTACACTATATAAACCAGTTTTATTAATAATAATACTAGTGTCTGTTGAACCATTGCTCCATAAAATATTAGTAAATCCACTAGGAATGCTTAATAGTAAGTCGCCACAAAGAGCAGTGTCATTGCCTAAACTAACAATAGGTAAATCATATTGTGTTATTTCGATAGTGTCTTTCGCAATACCACAACCATTATCAATCGTAGCAATGTATTCACCACCTTGAGTTATAGTAATACTAGCACCAGTAGTACCAGTACTCCACGAAGTAGTAGCATCACCAGTAGATAATACTCTAGAGAAACTACCACAGTAAGCAGTATCATTTCCTAAGTTTGGTTTTGTAGGAGGATTGACTACGCCAATTACAATACTATCTCTAGCAGAACAACCGTTTACAGTAACATCAACCCAATAAGTTCCTGCTTGAGTAACTGAAATCGTAGCAGAAGTAGCACTTGTACTCCAAACATATGATGCGTTTGTAGTAGTAGCATTTAAAGTAGTAGATGTTCCACTACAAATATTATAATCTGCACCTAAATTAACTATTGGAATTGCATTTTGAGTGATAATAATCGTATCGCTTACTACACCACAGTTTGTTGTAATAGTAGCAATATAAGTTCCACCTTGAGTTATAGTAATACTAGCACCAGTAGTACCAGTACTCCACGAAGTAGTAGCATCACCAGTAGATAATACTCTAGAGAAACTACCACAGTAAGCAGTATCATTTCCTAAGTTTGGTTTTGTAGGAGGATTGACTACGCCAATTACAATACTATCTCTAGCAGAACAACCGTTTACAGTAACATCAACCCAATAAGTACCAGCTTGATTAACCGTAATACTAGCACTAGACGCACCAGTACTCCAAGTATATGTTGCATTAGTTGTAGTAGCATCTAGCGTAGTAGAAGTTCCACTACAAATATTTCTATCAATTCCTAAGTTAATAGTTGGTATAGTATTTTGAGTGATAATAATCGTATCGCTTACTACACCACAGTTTGTTGTAATAGTAGCAATATAAGTTCCACCTTGAGTTATAGTAATACTAGCACCAGTAGTACCAGTACTCCAAGAAGTAGTAGCATCACCAGTAGATAAAGTTCTAGAGAAACTACCACAGTAAGCAGTATCATTTCCTAAGTTTGGTTTTGTAGGACTTTGCTGTGCTGTTATGTTAATTGTATCCATAAACACACATTCATCTAGATAAGCTATTACAGAATAAGTTCCTGGTTGATTGATATTAATGCTCGGCGATATTAAATTATTAGACCAACGAATTGAATCGTAAACATCATTTATACTTAATGCTATAAAATTATTATCACAAATAATAGTATCTCCTACAATACTATCAATTAAGAAACAAGAACTACAATCATTGCTGTCTAAATAATTAATATCTGATAAAGTACTTGTTAAATTGGTAATGCTAACTGTTAAATTTGTAGTATTAATATTTGTAGCATTATAAGTACTAGTTGTATAGTTTTCTATAATTGGAGTAAAGCTTGTAGCATTACAATAGCAATTTAAACTTGTATCAGCTACTACCAAATAAGAAGATCTGTCATTTAATAAATTATCATATTTTTTTGTAGTGTATCCAAAAGATATTACCATACTCTTATCTACATCCATATATAATGGATTAATACTTGTTTCATCAAAAACTTTTCCTTTTATAAAGTTGCCTTGCTTGTCTAGTTTTATAATATAGACAAGACTATCATATCCTGCAATTGCATTTTTGGTAGATAAATAATAGTAGTTAGCATCTTCAGCTACATTATAAAATACATTTGGGCAAGTAGAACAAGAAATATCAGTTCCAGATGGAGCATTTATCTTTTTCCCCCACATAAAGTTTCCATTTACATCTAACTTTATGAGAATATTGTCTTTATTGTTATTTAAGAATACATTAGAGTTTTTATTTAAGCCATACGCTAGAAAACCATCAGAAACTGGTCTAATAACCCTAGAAGATTCTTTGTCGCTTCCATTTATTGCCTTATTGAAATTTACATTTCCTAATGATGATATACTTAAAACACATTCATTAAGGTTAGAACTACCTGCTAGTGTATTTGATAAAACTATTCCTCCATTTGCATCAGAATAAACTCTTGAATGCTGTCCTTGATCATCAAATCCAGAATCAAATAATTTACTCCAAAGTACACTGCCATTTTCATCTATCTTAGTCACCATAATATCATCTTCAATTCCTCCTGTAGCATCATACCAACTAGTAAAATAATAATTTTGGTTTTCAATTTTGGCAATTTGTATATTTCTAGCATTAGCAGAACTATTAAAGCTATATTTTTTTGAATAGATAATTGTACCTGTTTTGTTCATTCTAATAGAATAAAAATCTTCGCCAAAAGATCCTAATAACATTAAATCACCTCCTGCAGTTACTTCGCTAATTTCTAAAGTACCTACATTAATATCATCTATTGATTTATTCCATATTAGATTTCCTGAAATATCTAATTTAGATACTACAGGAATGGTAACACTAGGAGATATTCTTGATGTACTAGCGACATAGTAGGCATTATCGTTTTCAGAATAGTGAACACTTCTAATTGTATTTTCGGACTGATTTCCAAAAGCTTTTGCAAAAGTTGGCATAACTGAATTACATTCATTATCTATTATACAGTAAGTTATTTGAACATTATTTGTTTTACTACCACAATAACCAGTTGCTGTTACGGTATATTGTCCAGCATTAGTGTTGGTAGCATTTAATATTTTAATAGTAGTATCTGTAGCGGTAAAGCTATTTGGTCCTGTCCATGTATAAGTAACATTATCTTGTACATTACTTATTGATAAGACAATTGAATCGCCAGTGCAAACACTTGTATTGCCTACTATTAATGGTTGTTTAACTGTATCTACCACTACAATTTGTTGGCAAGTTTGAGTTTCGGAAGCTAAACCTTTGTCTACTGTTAGTTTTATTGTATAAATACCTAATGAGTCAAAGGTTATAGGTGTTGGTTCAAATTCAGTAGAGCTGATACAGTTAGTATAATCGTACTCATTGAGTCTTAGTCTTGTAATAGTGTAATCATTTCTATTTGTAACAAAAGAATAAATATCTCCTGACTCACTAATTACATTTGAAAAATATTGTGGATTACTAATGTTTCCTATATTTCCTATTTCTAAAGCAACTGGAGATTGGTCATCAAAAGAAGAAAATAATAGTTTTATCATTTTATTGGTGTTTCTATTAAAGGTATATCCTCTAAACTCACCACAGTCAAAGTAAGGTAAGAAACTGGTTAGGTCAAATTGATTAGGAAATGTTTGAGTAGGCATATTTATAGCAGTTTCTATTGGTATATTGCTAAAATTATTACCATAATCTAAACGAATTATTTCATTATCAATACCCATGATAAAGTAATGGTATTTTTTTCCATTATGTTCTAGTTTATAGATATAATTACCATAACTACAATAGGTTGTAACAGAACAATCTGGTCTTAGTGTTGTTCTATTTACTACACTATTAGTAGGTGAGTTTCCTAAATCAAATCTATCAATTCTACCTGAGGTAGAACTTACAAATAAGTAATAGTTGTCATTTTCTTTTTCTGCTTTCAATCCCGCACAATATGAATTAAAGTTATTGCCAGAATTTGTAATATCGTAATATAAACTTATAGTTGGAGTATTTAATAATGAACTACCAAAATCATATCTGAAAATTTTATTATTATTTGTATGACTTGTTCCACTAGCTGTCATAAACATATACCAGTTGTTGTTATCATTAATGATATCAAAACCATTTAAGCTAAGACCGTTATTGAGAAATGGATTTGATATTACAGTTGCTGATGGATTGTTTAAAATACTATTACCGAAATTGAGTCGAATAGTTGGTAACAGTCCTGCATCTAAAGAAACAAATCCAATATAATTTCCATTATCATTATAAATTACTATTTCTTTTGGTAATTCTAATTCACCATCTGGGTTTCCAATATTTAATCCACTTATAGCAAACGAATCTGTATACTCACAAATATTCCAATCATAAGTAGTACCACAGTTGGTGAGGTTTTGTATGCTTACTAAATCGCCCAAACAAACCGTATCTGGTGCTATGAAGTTAGGAATGCATGCTGTACATTTTTCTACATAAATTTTTATTGTGGTATTTTTGGTACAGCCATTATCTGTAGCTGTAATGGTATAAATTATACTATCAGTAACAGTACCATTATTAGTAAGTGTTTGGTTTATTGTAGTTCCTGTTCCTGCACTAGCACCACTAATATTTGTTCCTCCGCTAACTGTCCATGAAAGTGTTGCATTGGGATTAGTACTTGATATATTGATAGCAGCATTCTCTCCACTACAAATCGTAGTATTATCTGTAGAAGCACTAACATCATTACAAATTAAATTAAAAGATACATTATTAGATAAAGGTGGAACTGCATATCCGCTACTTGGTTTAGCAATAGCTTTAATGTATTGTTTTCCTACATTACAAAAACTTGTAGGAATGTGGTAAGTAAATGACAAGTTATTAGCTAATGAATCAAAGTTAACACCATTGCATCTATCGGCAGCATTGTTAGACATTCCACCATTTGCAAATGAAGAAGTATCAGTATCAACATCTATACGAATTACATAGTTACCGTCTCCTTCATTTGGATTATTACTATCATAAACTGGTAAACCACATCTAGTATAAGTTAATTCGTTTTCACAACCATTGTAATAAACACCTGTAGTTCTATACTTAGAACTTGCACTTGGATCGCAAGTGGTCCCATTGGCATCATTATTTACAAAAGCACCACTACTTCTTTCACAACCACTTTGAAGAATATAGATAGGCACACCCAATTCGCATAAACTACTAAAATTATAAGGATATTTTTCTCCAGCACCAGAAAAAATAATAACTAAAGCATTAGCTGGTACAGTAGTTCCTGGATTAGCAGCAATTAAATTAGTAGCATTACAAAACCCAACACGCAAACTATCCATTAGCGTAGTAGAAACTGTAGTAAATTGACAAGCACTACCATTATAATTAATATCTGCATTAGTTCCAGTACTTCCACCATTAGGTAAATCTACGCCTAAACCATTAACTGAAAAACCACTGCCAGAGTTCATTAATATATACTCGTTAGCAGGTTCTGATAGACCATTATTATTACATGCATCAATAAAAATACCTAGAATGGTTGGACAAGTAGTATTTAATATTAAACCACCACTATTTTCACCACTTATATGTATAAAACCAATACTATCGCCTTGGTTGTTGTAAGGATTAAATGTTGAATCGGAAGAAGCATATAACACAATATCGGAATTAGGAAAAATACCAGTTGCATTAATGCTAATAACAATAGAATCGTTGCCAGTACTACATATTGTGTTTTGATTAGTACTTAAGCTTATTGTTGGATTTTGTGCAAATATAGTTGTACAAAAAATAATAGATAAAAATATAAGTAAATTCTTCTTCATCATTGTTTATAATTATTGCGTTAAGATAGTTAAATTATGCTAATTGTAATTTAAATGAAAATGAAAATTAGATGTCTTGTGCAAAAAATTATCGTAAAAGGTTAACAATTCCCTTTTTTAAGACTTTATGTTCATAAATTGTATATGATAATATCCATAAATAAGAATCGACATGCATGATTTCGTTTTTGTAAGTGCCGTTCCATTTTTCATTAGCATCATTGGTTTCAAATATTAATTCTCCCCATCTATCAAAAATTTGTAAAAGAAAATTATTGGCTTCTACACATTGATTGACTACACCAAAATTATCATTATGTCCATCTTTATTAGGTGTAAAGGCATTAGGTAAAAAATATTCGCATTCTAAACAATTGCTAGTAAACAAAACAGTATCAGTAGCAACACAGTTATTATTGTCAGTTGCTATGACAAAGTAAGCACCAATTTCATTAATATTAATACTATTACTTGTTTCACCAGTACTCCAAATTATTTGTTGAAAGGTGCTAGGAACACTTAGTGTAATTGTCGTGTCACAAAATGCAGTGTCTTCGCCTAAATTTACAGTAGGCATTTGATTTTGAGTGATGACAATAGTGTCTTTTACAGTGATACAATTTGTCGCAATCGTAGCAATGTAAGTTCCTGCTTGCGTAGCTGTAATACTAGCTCCAGTTTGCGTTCCACTTGGTGTTGTCCAAGTTGTAGTAGCATTTCCTGTATATAATACTCTGGAAAAATTACCACAGTAAGCAGTATCGTTGCCTAAGTTTGGTTTGGTAGGAATGCTAGTTACACCAATAGTAATACTATCTCTAGCAGTACAAGCATTTACAGTAACATCAACCCAATAAATTCCTGCTTGATTGATACTTATCGTTGGTGTAGATGCACCTGTACTCCAAATATAAGTTGTATTTGTTGTAGTAGCATTGAGTGTAGTAGAAGTTCCACTACAAATATTATAATCATTTCCTAGATTTATAGTTGGTGCTTGATTTTGCGTAATGACAATAGTGTCTTTTACAGTGATACAATTTGTCGCAATCGTAGCAATGTATTCACCACCTTGAGTTACGGTAATACTAGCACCAGTAGCACCAGTACTCCAAGTTGTAGTAGCATTTCCTGTATATAATACTCTGGAAAAATTACCACAGTAAGCAGTATCGTTGCCTAAGTTTGGTTTGGTAGGAATGCTAGTTACACCAATAGTAATACTATCTCTAGCAGTACAAGCATTTACAGTAACATCAACCCAATAAATTCCTGCTTGATTGATACTTATCGTTGGTGTAGATGCACCTGTACTCCAAACATAAGTTGCATTGCTTGTTGTAGCATTGAGTGTAGTAGAAGTTCCACTACAAATATTATAATCATTTCCTAGATTTATAGTTGGTGCTTGATTTTGCGTAATGACAATAGTATCTTCTACAGTAATACAGTTGGTAGCAATTGTAGCAATGTAAGTTCCTGCTTGCGTAGCTGTAATACTAGCTCCAGTTTGCGTTCCACTTGGTGTTGTCCAAGTTGTATTAGCATTTCCTGTAGATAATACTCTGGAAAAATTACCACAGTAAGCAGTATCGTTGCCTAAGTTTGGTTTGGTAGGAATGCTAGTTACACCAATAGTAATACTATCTCTAGCAGTACAAGCATTTACAGTAACATCAACCCAATAAATTCCTGCTTGATTGATACTTATAGTTGGTGTTGATGCACCTGTACTCCAAATATAAGTCGCACTACTTGTAGTAGCATTGAGTGTAGTAGAAGTTCCACTACAAATATTATAATCATTTCCTAGATTTATAGTTGGTGCTTGATTTTGCGTAATGACAATAGTATCTTTTACAGTAATACAACTTGTCGCAATCGTAGCAATGTAAGTTCCTGCTTGCGTAGCGGTAATGCTAGCTCCAGTTTGCGTTCCATTTGGTGTTGTCCAAGTTGTATTAGCATTTCCTGTAGATAATACTCTGGAAAAATTACCACAGTAAGCAGTATCGTTGCCTAAGTTTGGTTTGGTTAGTGTATTTGGTCGTACAAATACTTTAATTGTAGTATCTTTTGAACAAGTATTATCACTTGCTGTAATGGTATAAAGAATGCTGTCTAATGAATTTCCAGTATTGGTAAGTGTTTGATTAATAGTTGAACCTGTTCCATTACTAGCACCACTTATATTAGTTCCTCCATTAATTGTAAAAGTAAAAGAAACATTAGCATCAAATGAAGTTGAAGAAATATTGGTCGTTTCTCCACTACAAATAGTATCTTTATTATTAGTAGCAGTAATATCTAAACAGATTAAATTAAATCCAATAAAATTAGAAATAGGTTTTGGTATGTAGTTATTTGCTGGATTTACAATTGCTTTGATATATTGTTTACCTTGATTACAATACAACGATGATAAAGGTGATGGTGTACTAAAAGGAATTTGATAAGACACTGTTTGATTTATTTTAAAAGAATCAGCACTTATACCATTACAAGCATCAGCAGCATTATTGGTAATTCCACCATTAGCTACAGAAACAGTATCTTGTCCAATATAAGTAATCAAAGCATAATCACCGTCTGTTCCGCTACCACTTACTAAGCCACACCTATTATAGGTTAATTCATCATTGCAATTTTGTGTATGAATACCTGTAGTTCTATACAAACTACTTGAACAGCTACCTGCATTTGCAAATGCACCTCTAGATCTTAAGCACGCATTTTGTAATACATAAATTGGTTTACCCAAATCACATAATCCACTAAAATTATAAGGAAATTTTTCTCCAGCACCAGTAAAAACAATAACTAAAGCATCAGCAGGAATAAAATCGCCAGGATTAGCAGCAATTAAATTAGAAGGATTACAAGAGCCAATGCGTAAACTGTCCATTAAAGAAGAAGCAACAACACCAAATTGACAAGCACTACCATTATAGTTGATATCTGCATCAGCACCATTCATTCCCTCACTATTAAAATCAATACCTAAATCATTTACTGCAAACCCATTACCAGAACTTAAAAGCATATATTCATTAGCTTGTTCTGTCAAGCCATTGCTATTACAGGCATTAATAAAAATACCTAAAATACTCACGCAAGTTGGATTTATGATGCTATCAATTGTTTTTTTATTTTCTGGAATATGTATAAAGCCAATACTGTCACCTTGACTATTGTATGGATTGAATGTAGCATCGTTATCTATATAAAATACTATGTTAGAACCTGGAGCAATACCATTTGCAGTAACAGAAAATGATATAGAATCATTACCTGTAGAACAAATAACTTCTGGTGTGATTTGTTGTAGTGTGATTACTGCTGTTTGAGCAACGGTAGAAAAATAGAAAAAAAAAGTTAAAATATATGTAAAATAATTCTTAATCACATTAGCTAGTTATCCGAAGTAAGGTAAGTATAAAATTATAATATACTAAAACAAGTACATGAAAGTTATGTGCATTTTTTATCTAGTGTAGATAAAAATAATTTATCAATAGCTATTCTTCAATTAATGTTTACATTTACAAAAAAAACTTTGCCAATTGTCAGAATTACAAAAAATACGCATAGATAAATGGTTGTGGGCAGTACGATTAGTCAAAACTAGAACCATGGCTACCAACTTATGTAACTCTGGAAAAGTTAAGATAAATGGTAAAAGTGTAAAACCTTCTTATAGCTTAATGGTAGATGAAACGATACATTTTTCTTATTATGGAAACAAGAAAATTATAGAAGTAAAAATGCTCTTGGCTAAGCGAACTAGTGCTGCTATTGCTTCAGAATGTTATGTAGATTTATCACCACCACCAATTGAAAGAAACAATTTAGACAGTGCCTTTTATAACTTTGAAATAAGAGATAAGGGTGTTGGTAGACCTACCAAAAAAGAACGAAGAGCTATAGACGAATTCAAGCAAAATAGTAATGATTAAACAATGTTATATTCTCATAAAATCTTACATCTATTAAAATTTTAGTGTAATTTTGTATAAAATGATTAATTATGAGTAGTTTTTTGTTGTTCAGTTTACCAGGTGGAGGAGAATGGATACTAATTCTATTAGCGATAGTATTATTATTTGGTGGTAAAAAAATTCCTGAATTAATGCGTGGATTAGGAAAAGGTATTAGAGAATTTAATGCTGCCAAAAATAACCTTAAAGATGAATTTGAAAAAGGTTTAGAAGAAGATGATAGAAGAAAAAAACAAGAACAAATTTCAGAATAAAATCTAAACATTCAATTTCCATTTATGTCGTATCGTTCACTTAAAACGCTACACCAAGATATTGCCAATAATAATATAACTTGTGTTGCGTTAACTCAAAACTATATTCAAAAAATTAAATCAGAAGATAAATACAATGCTTTTTTAGAAGTGTTTGAAACTTCTGCATTAGAACAAGCTCAACAATTAGACGAGAAAATCAAACAAAATCAAACTAAAGGCAAATTATTTGGTTTGATTATTGGCATAAAAGACAATATTGTTTATAAAAATCATACAGTAACAGCTGCTTCAAAAATATTAACTGGTTTTAATTCAGTGTATTCTGCTACAGTAGTAGAAAAATTACTAGCAGAAGATGCCATTATTATTGGTCGATTAAACTGCGATGAATTTGCAATGGGCGGAAGCAACGAAAATTCTGCTTTTGGTGCTGTTAAAAATCCGCACGATTTAAACAAAGTTTCTGGTGGTTCTTCTGGTGGTTCGGCAGTTGCAGTTGCTGCTAATTTATGTATGGCTGCACTTGGCTCAGATACTGGTGGTTCTATTCGTCAGCCAGCTGCTTTCTGTGGCAATATTGGTTTAAAACCTACTTACGGTAGAGTTTCTCGTTGGGGATTAATTGCTTATGGTTCTTCTTTCGATCAAATTGGACCAATTACCAATACGGTAGAAGATGCGCAACTTATTTTAGAAGTGATACAAGGTGTAGATGAATTTGATGCTACTGTTGCACAAAGAGAATATGCACCAATACAATTAGAGAATAATAAAAAATATAAAATTTGTTACTACGATAATGCAGTAAATCATCCAAGCATACAGTCGTCGGTACAAAAAAGCATTTTAGAAAAAATAGAGCAATTAAAAGCAGACGGACATGAAGTTTCTGCTATACAATTTGATGAATTAGACTATATCGTTCCTGCATATTATGTATTAACTACTGCCGAAGCTTCTTCAAATTTATCAAGATTTGATGGTGTGAAATATGGTTATCATGCATCTGAAGCTAAAGATTTAGAACAAACTTATAAATTAACGCGTTCGCAAGGATTTGGAGCAGAAGTAAAACGCAGAATTATGTGTGGCTCGTTTGTGTTGAGTTCTGGATATTATGATGCTTATTACTCAAAAGCACAAAAAGTAAGAAGAATTGTGGCTAATAAAACGATAGCTACTTTAAAAGAATACGATTTTATTATTTCGCCAACAGCACCAACAGTAGCTTATAATATTGGCGAAGTACAAGATCCAATAGCATCCTATTTAGGTGATATATTTACAGTACAAGCTAACTTAGTAGGTATTCCTGGAATATCTGTTCCTATTGCAAACGATGAAAATGGCTTGCCAATTGGCTTACAAATAATGAGTGGGAAATTTGAAGAAGAAAAATTATTGTCTTTCGCACAACAAATTGTAGAAAATAATAATTAATTTGTATTACTCTGAACGAAGTAAAGCATTTTAAAATTAGTAGTAAAACTAAATTAGAGATTAATTAAAAGTATTACTACATATTTTTTCTTTAATGATAAATCCAAAGTATTTTAATGTAATGACATTACAAGAGTTAATGCGTAATTTGTGATAGCAAAGTTTAATTGTTTCATGTTACAACTACCAACACCATTACAGCAAATACGGGAAGATTTTATAGATGATAAAAATATTAAATTATTTATTAAGCGAGATGATTTAATTCATACATTAATTTCTGGTAATAAGTGGCGAAAGCTCAAATACAATATTGAAGCATTTAAACAATCCAATAAAAAATATATTTTGACATTTGGTGGAGCTTTTTCTAATCATATTACAGCAACAGCAGCAACCGGAAAATGGCTCAATATTCCTACAATTGGCATTATAAGAGGAGAGGAGTTACATAAAAACAGCAATGTTGTACTGCAAGAAGCAAGTCAAAATGGTATGCAATTGTATTTTGTAGACAGAACAATATATCGACAAAAAGAAATTAATATTAATATATTTAAAAATAGTATTAATAAAAACTGGAACGATGTTTTTGTAATAGAAGAAGGTGGTGCTAATGCATTAGCAATGAAAGGTTGTGAAGAAATTGTTCATGAAATAAATATTGATTTCAATTTTATTTATACAGCATCAGGAACTGCTACTACAGCTTTTGGTTTAGCAAATGCATGTAAAAACAATCAACAAGTTGTAGCTATTAGTGCTTTAAAAGGTATTGATTACATCAAGAGTAATTTATACCATCAAGTAAAAAACAAAAATGTACTACAGTTTAAACAAGATATTTTTGGTGGTTATGCTAAGTATAACAATACACTAATTGAATTTATAAAAAACTTTCATCAACAACATCATATATTATTAGATTATATTTATACAGGAAAAATGATGTATCAATTATATCATGACATAAAAGAAAATAGCATTCCAAATAATAGTACTGTTGTGGCATTACACACTGGCGGAATTGCAAATGCTAACTATCTTAAGCTAGCGTATTAGCATAACACTACTCAGTAACATTTTTCCTTTATTTTATTTATTTTTGTAGAAAATCGTTTTATGTTAACTAAAAGAATTGAAGAAGCACTAAATAATCAAATTAAAATAGAAGGAGAGTCATCGCAAATATATTTGTCTATGGCTAGTTGGGCAGAAATACAAGGACTAGAAGGTATTGCTCAGTTTATGTATAATCAATCAGATGAAGAAAGAACACATAAATTAAAACTAATTAAGTATGTAAACGAAAGAGGTGGACATGCAATTATTACAGAACTTTCTGCTCCTAAAACCAAATTCGGCACTTTTAAAGCAATGTTTGAAGAATTGTATCAACACGAATGTGCTGTTTCTGCTTCTATTAACGAGTTGGTACATATTACACTAGAAGAAAAAGATTATGCTACACATAATTTTTTGCAATGGTATGTAGCAGAACAAATAGAAGAAGAAGCACAAGCAAAAACCATTCTAGATAAAATTAATTTAATTGGCGAAGATAGAGGTGGTTTGTATTTGTTTGATAGAGATATAGACAAACTAACCATTACTAGTTCTATTGCAATTAACCCACAGTAATTTAATCAATATCATTTTTATTTTAATGATATTTTATGTCTAAGGATAAGAAAAAAAAAGATAAGAAGAAAAAGAAAAAGCTTAAGGAACTTCGACTTCAAATACTAGATTTAAAATTATCTAAAAATCCAAAATCTAAGTGTTGCGAAAAATATTTGAAAGCAGCACACAAAAGATGTAAAAGATGTCCGATGTTTGATTTACTGAAAAAAATAAAATCCTAGTAAGTAATTTCAATTTAAAATCTAACAAAAATCATAGTAATAAAAATCAAATTATATAGTAAATTTGAACTCAAATTAAGAAATAAAATCATGGGAAAAGTTTTAATTATCGGAGCAGGTGGTGTAGGAAATGTGGTAGTAAGAAAATGTGCTCAAGTGCCTGAAGTCTTTTCAGAAATAATGCTAGCAAGCAGAACTAAATCTAAATGTGATGCCATTGCAAATGACATTCCAAATGCAAATATACAAACAGCAAGTGTAGATGCAGATGACGCTCAGCAAGTAGTCGCATTAATCAATCAGTTTAAACCAGATTTGGTAATAAATGTGGCTTTGCCATATCAAGATTTACCTATAATGGATGCTTGTTTAGAAACAGGCACTCACTATTTAGATACTGCTAATTACGAACCAAAAGATGAAGCTAAATTTGAGTATTCATGGCAATGGGCGTATCAAGAAAAATTTAAAGCCAAAGGCATTATGGCTTTGTTAGGTTGTGGTTTTGATCCAGGTCAAACACAAATTTATACGGCTTATGCTGCTAAACATTATTTTGATGAAATGCATTATTTAGATATTGTTGATTGTAATGCAGGAGATCATGGACAAGCATTTGCTACGAATTTTAATCCAGAAATAAATATTAGAGAAATTACTCAAAATGGGAAATATTGGCAAGACGGACAATGGATAGAAATTCCACCAATGTCTATTCACAAACCAATTAATTATCCAAACATAGGCGATAAAGAATCTTATTTATTGTATCACGAAGAATTAGAGTCTTTAGTTAAAAACTTTCCTACTATAAAAAGAGCAAGATTTTGGATGACATTCGGTCAACAATACATTACACACCTAACTGTTTTACAAAATATAGGTATGACATCTATAAAACCAGTTAAGTTTCAAGGAATGGATATTGTGCCACTAGAATTTTTGAAAGCAGTACTACCAGAACCAGGAAGTCTTGGCGAAAATTATACAGGAGAAACTTCAATTGGTTGTCAGATTAAAGGAATTAAAGACGGAAAAGAGCAAACTTATTTTATTTGGAACAACTGTAAACATCAAGATGCATATAGCGATACCAAAGCACAAGGCGTAAGTTATACTACAGGTGTACCAGCAATGCTTGGAGCTAAATTAATGTTAGAAGGTATTTGGATGAAGGCAGGAGTATATAACTGCGAAGAAATGAATCCAGATCCGTTCATGCAACAAATAGGTAAATATGGTTTGCCTTGGCAAGAAGCTGTTGGACTAGAGTTACCACATGAATATTAATTGACTTAGTAGCCGTTTTTTTGTAGTAAGATTTATTTTTACTGAACGAAATAAAGCATCGCTATACTATGCCGAACTTGTTTCCTTAGCCATGGTTAGTGTCTCACGAACAATAAGTTAAGTAGTAAATCTACTTGCTGAACTTGTTTCAGCATCTATAAATTAAGTATTAGATCTCTTTCATAATTCATGCACTTCAAAGCAGAGTCTTCTAAAAGAGACTCTGCGAAAGTATTTTTTACCTTTAAATTATTGCAGCGTCCTCTTACAAGAGACATCTGCTAAAAAGTAAGAGAACTTATCAATAACATCTATTATTATGAAAGAAGTCTATTGAAATGAGTTTTAATGATATACCAGAACATATAGGAGATTTGTTTTTTTATTTATTGACACAAGAGAAACGCATTTCTGTTTGGGAAGGTTTGTTATTTATTTTTATTTATATCCTATTCATCTATCAAGTAACAACGCTACATTTTTAGTAGATTTATAATTTATTTCTCCAAAATATTAAGGTTGCAGTAATCATATAATTCTTTCTCAATATTATTAAAGTTCAATGATATTGCTTTTTCTAAATCATTACAACTTTCATTTTTCATATCTAAAAACATATGTACTATTGCTCTATTATAATAAGAAGTACCATTTGTGCTATCTATTTTAATTGATTTATTTAAATCTTTAAGAGCCATGGCATTATTTTTCATATACATTAATGATATTGCTCTATTATAATAAAGTGAACTTTCTGTTGGTTTTATTTCTATTGCAGAACTAAAATCCTTGATAGCGTTTTTATAACTTCCCAGTTTACAATAAGCAAGACCACGCTCATTTAAAGCATTGGTATATGTACTATCCTTTCTAATTACAAAGGACATATCATCTATTGTATTTTCATATGCTCCCAATTTTCCGTATAGTTCACCTCTCCTATAAAAATAATCAATATTGGTAGAATCAAAGTTTATCAGTTTTGAAGTATTCATTATTGCTTCTTCATATTTTCCTAATTGCTCTTCTGTTAAAATTAGTACTTCTATAATTTCTGGTGTAACTTCTTCATTTATTATGGCATAAACTAAGTCTTTATATGCCTTATTATATTCTCCTATATTATAATAAGCTACACCACGGTAAGCATAAATAAGTCTATCATCACTTTTTGATAGACACTTTGTTGCCTTATCAATTGTTTTTTCATATTTTTTCTCTGAAATAAAATGTTGTAACTGTTTAACACAGTCCTTTTTACAAGAAGTAATACCTATTATAACTAATAATAAAAAGATGCAAACTTTATTTTGATTTCTCATTAAATTTATATTTTTTTATTAAATTATTTTGAAATACTTTAATACTATAATTCATTAAAAATAATACAAAATGTAGAGTTATGCTAAATTAATTATCAGTATTTTCTTAGTAAGTCTGAAAAGAATAAAATCTTCATCATTAAAAATTATTTTTAGAACAAACAAGCAATAACTAAAATGCTACTTTTCTTTTTTTATAAATTTGCCTTTCTTTTCTGGTTTGGTTACTTGATGTTCTTGTTGTAGTGCATCAAAATTATTTTTAGAGTAATTAATGCTTTCTTGGTGTGGTATTTCTGTTGTAGTAGCCGCTTCTTTTTTATTGTCTTTCTTTAATAAGTAGTTTTCATATTGATTTCTATCTCTTATTATATCAAATAGTGTTTTAGGTTTCTTTTCCCATTGCCAATTAAAACCTTCTAGTCTGTTGGCAGTAACTGTTGTTTTTTCCATTGGTGTAAACACAGCTTCTGGTGCAATAGTGAGTTTTATTCTGCTGACTTCATCGTCTTCGTCAAACCAAATTTCTATATTTCCAGAAGTCGATTTGTTGTTACCAATATATGCTTCATCATCATCTTGTATGTAGTAAATACTTTCTGCATTAGCATCAACAAAAACGCTTTTTAGTTTGTCGTCAACAATATCTGCTTCTATGTTTTTTCCTTTTATTTGATTGAAAATTTCTCCTTCTATCCAATTAATAATAAATGCATTATTAAAAACAGTTACATGATTTAATTCTTCATCTTTTGTATAAATATATATAGAATCTCCAGTTATTTGTGTAGAGTCTATCCAAATGATTGGATGATAATAAAGTTTAAATATAGAATCTACTTCAGAATAAAACATTGAGTCGCAAACAGCAGAAAATTCTTTTTGTAGCATTTTTACATTTTTGTAAGCAAACATTACTTTTAATGAGTCTGGTGTTGTTCTAGTAAAATTGTCGAGTACTATACTTGTATCATTCAAAATCATCATAGAATCTGATGTAATTGCTAGCGTATCTTTTTTTATGAGGATGGAATCTTGTTGTACTACAGTAGAATCTCCTACAATTAAATTAGTATCTATAATATTTTTAGTTGGATTGATTATTGAATAGCTTATCAAAGTATCTGCACTTAAGTATAGTGTGTCGTTGTCGTCATTTACATTAATGATTAATGGATCTTCTGTTGCTAAAAGATATTCGTCTTTTTCGTAGTAGATAATTTTATTTCCAAGCACAGTACTGTTTTCTGTAGTGTCTATTAGCATACCATTGCCTTTAATTAGTGCTGATTCTTTTTCTTTGTCGTACTGTACTACATTGCCTTTTATAATTTTATCGTCTTTATAAATTTCTGCATTTTTACCTAAGTACAATCTTTCTTTTTTGGTGTCGTAATAGCCATCATCTGTATAAATGACACTGCTATCTTCATCTACAATTTTAGTTTTTGTAATAAAATATATAATTTCTTTTTCTGTGTTATATCTTAATGAATCGGTGTAAATAGTTCTTTTATCATCTAGTACTACAACATTGCCATAGAAAAAAGTTTCATGCTTTCTATGATAGTAGTAAGCAATATCACTGACTAATGTCGTTTTATCTTTCACCATTTTCCCACCAGTTCTATAAAATCCAATATCTGTATCTAAATTATAAGTAAATTCATCAGATGTTATGGTTGTTTCTTCATCTTTTAATTTGGCATTTCCTGTAATTCTACTAATTTTTGTATCGCCAAAATATTCTAAAAAATTACCATAAATATTTACGGTGTCTGCATCGTTTATGCGAACTGGTTTTCCGTAAGCAGTTAGGTAGTTGGCATTTAAATCAATTAAAGCACTATCGCACCACATCGTTGCTTGCTCATGTTTTAGAATTACATGACCTATTAATTTTCTGAATTTGTAAAATCCATCAGAAATATAAGCTAATGAATCGGTTTGTTTAATTTGAATTTGTTTTCGCTGAAGTGTATCTTTTGGTATTGGTGGAAAATAGCTATTGTTGGTTTGGCTATATCCTATAGTTATTGTAAATATACAACTGATGATAAGAATAATATGTTTTATTGATTTCAATACGCAAATTTACGGAAGCAAATATAATGGTTGTTAATTAGATTAAATATATTTTATAGTTTTATTAAAAACAAATTCTACTTATAACTTAGTTAACATCTACTTTTGCCTTGATACAAAAGTAGCAAAAAATCAAGACTGCAATAAATTCTTAACGCTCGAACTACTTAAAAAAACTAAAAATCTTGAAACTCGCTTTGCTCAAACAGCAAGATTTTCTTTACGCTTTTTTACTAGTACTCACTAAACCAGCCTGCGGTTGGCAGGTTTAGTGAAGGTCGTTTGGTCTACTATTTCAGATTATCAAAATGTTGTAATGAAAGCAATAGTTTAGTTAATCTTTATTGTCTATTATTTTAACTTTCTTTTTGTTCATAATTTCAATAGAATCTTCTGGACTGTCTACTGTAATATGTTTACTCTTATCAAATATAGAAAGATTAATATATTTTTTAGGATTTGCTTTTAAGTCTTTCAGCAAGTCGTCTAAAGTACCAATTGTTTTCATGATGTCGTTATAAGCACCATCTTCGTTAAGTAGTTTAGCAATGCTTCCATCGCCTTCGTTTACTTTTTTCAAAGTAGCTTGTAAGTCTTCTAATGTTTTCTTAGCAGCACCAACAGTTCCTTCTAAATCTACATTATTGAGTTTTCCTGAAAGTGTATTAAAGTTAGCTAAAATAGAATCTATTTTTCCTGTTTCCTTAGCAAAATCAGCAGTTAATTTATTGGCGTTGGTTAAAATACCGTGTAAATTTGTTTTTTCGCTAGTCAAAATTCCATTAATATTATCTGATAATTTATTGACAGAATTTAGCGTAGCTGTTAAATCGTTCATTGCTCTTGCTAGCAAATTATTTTCGCCACTACCTAAAGAAGTATTTAAATTATTTACTAAACCAGTAACCGAATTCATCAAACTGTCTAGTTTTGGTTTTACATCTTTTACCAAATTCACTGCTTCATCAATAGAGTTACCACTAGCAATACAATAGAGTGTATCGTTTTCGCCAGCGTAAGTTGTACTAGTACCACGCAATAAAGCCATTCCCATTTGTCCTAGCATATCTAAACCATAAATTTTAAACTTACTATCTACAGGAATTTTAATGTCTTTGTCTAGTTTTAGAATAAACACTGCTTTATTTAAGTACTTTGGACTATCGCCTAATTTTATTTCAGAAACTCTACCAATTTTAACTCCGTTTTCTAGAACAGCATTTGATGGTAGTAAGTTATTGGTTTGGTCTGCAACACAAACTATGTATTGACTTCTAGTAAATACATCATCGCCTTTAAGAAATTTATAACCTAAAATAAAAGCAATAATTCCAAGTAATGTAAGTGCACCAACGGCTATTTCAGTTTTATTCTTCACTAATATGAGGATTTATCGCCAAATATAGTGATATTTTGCTATTAATTAAAATATTGTTTAGCTTCAGAAAAACTTAATCGCACACCATTCTTATAAACAGCAATAAAGGCATCTTTATAACCTAATTTTTTGGCTTTGTCTTGTATCGTTTTTGCTTTAGAATAAGTGTCGTATGGACCACTTAAATATTTGTACAATCCGTTTACAAACTCAAAATGCACATAAGGCAATTGCTGATAAATTTTATCGGTAGATGAACATATATTATCTGTTGCTTTAAACTGTACTTTGTATAATACACCATTAAATGCATCTATAGTTGGTGTATTGTTATTGGAATTATTAGTAGTAGTTTGATTTTGAGTATTGGTATTCGTTTGACTATTAGTTGATGTACTAGCATTATTATTTGTGGTTGTGGTTGTGGTCGTGGTAGTTGTAGTAGTTGGTGTATTATTGGTTGATGTAGTAGTTGGATTATTCGTTTTAGGAACATCATTCGTTTTTTCATCTGTTTGATGAATGATATAACTGCCTTTTTCAAATGCATTTTTATAATCTACAAAAGCTTTAAAAATAGAAGTAGAAATTTCATTTTGTCCGCTGTTAGATACTAGATATTTTTCTTCGGTATAGTTAGTTAAAAAACCAGTTTCAATTAATACTGCAGGACAAGTAGTTCTATACAACACCCAAAATCCTGCTTGTTTAACACCTCTGTTTTTTCGCTCTAGTTCATTTGTAAAGTAGTGTTGAATTCTTCCTGCTAAAAAAGAGCTTTGTTCTAGGTTGGCATTTTGTGCTAAAGACATCACTATCATTGCTTCTGGAGAATCTGGATCAAAACCATTATAAGTCGCTTTATAGTTGTCTTCTAATTTAATTACTGAGTTTTCTCTTAAGGCAACATCTAAGTTGGCATCTGTTTTATGTAAACCCATAATATAAGTTTCTGTTCCAGAAGGCGTAGAACTAGCATTGGCATTACAGTGTATAGAAATAAATACATCTGCATTGTTTTCATTAGCAATCTTCGCTCTAGTTTCTAATGGAATGAAAACATCGGTTTTTCTAGTATAAATTACTTTTACATCAGGAAAATTATCTTCAATCATTTTGCCTAATTTCAATGCTATAGATAGCGTAACATTTTTCTCGTTAGAACCAGCGTGTCCACTACAACCAGCATCATGTCCACCATGTCCAGCATCAATAACAACGGTCTTAAATTTAAATTTATTAACAATATCACTATCTGCAAATTGAGTAATATAGCTTATTAACAAAAATAATAAGCAAGCAATCCTTATTTTTGAACTATTAAACATATTTTTGGACTGAATTTTAATCATCGTTTTTTTGTTTTATAATAAGCATAAACATATAATTGTCATTTTACTTTTGCTGGTGAATTATTTATTTTCCAACAATACTATAGTTTTTTCACAAGATACAAACATAAATAGTGCCAATCTTTTAGATAGTATTAAAAATTCATCACTTTTTGACAGCTTAAAATTATTGAATAATGTAGAAGACAGTGTACAAGAGAATTCCACAATTGTGCAAGAACAAATTAAAATTGCCGATGACCAATTGGAAGATGTCGTTAATTACAAAGCAACCGACTCTATTATATATGATATTAAAGCAAAAACCATGTACTTGTATGGCAATGCTTATATACAATATCAAGGTATGGAAATGTGGTCGCAAATTCTAGAATACAATTGGGACAATAACGAAGTATTTGCAAAAGGTAGTTTTGTAGATAGCATTGGTGCTTATCAAAAAGTATTTTTTACTGATGATGGTAAAAACTATCAGGCAGATTCTGCTAAGTATAATTTTAAAACTGAAAAAGGTAAAAGCTATGGTTTGGTAACACAAGAGTTAGAAGGTTATTTACACGCTGATTTAATTAAAGCAATAAACGATAGTACTTTGTATGCAAAAAATGCAAGGTATACTACTTGCGATTTAGATCATCCGCATTTTTTTGTAGAAGTAAATAAAGCCAAAGTAATTAATGATAAATTACTAGTAGGTAAATCGGCTAATTTGGTTATTGAAGATGTAAGAACACCTTTGTACTTGCCATTTGCTTTTTTGCCATCTATAAAATCAAAAGGATCTGGATTGATTATGCCACAGTATGGACAAAGCAACGAGCTTGGTTTTTATTTAAGTGGTTTAGGTTATTATTGGCACATCAACGATAAAATAGATTTAACTTCTACCGTAGATGTATATACGCTTGGAAGTTGGCGACTTAATTTTGCATCTACCTATAAAAAATTATATAAGTACTACGGAAATTTATCTTTTAATATTTCTCAAATTAGAAGTGGTTATGCTAACGAAAAAAGAAATCCAAATAGAGTAAAACCACCTTTAAATTTTGGAATTAATTGGCAAATGAATTTAGACCAAAAAAGATTATATAATTCTAATTTTAATATTAATTTAAATATTGTAAGTAGTAAAAAATATCAACAAATTACTTCTACCAATGCCAACGATTTCTTATCTAGTTCATTTAGTTCTAATATTTCTTATAGCAAGTGGTGGACAGGCAAACCTTATAGATTGTCTATTAGTGCAAGATATAATCAAAACACACAATCTAGAGCAGTAAGTTTAGATTTACCGCAATTTAATTTTAATGTTTCTAGAATTAATCCATTCCAAAAAAAGATAAGTAGTACTACAAAAAAATGGTACGAGAACATTGGCTTTTCCTACGATTTTCAAACTGCTAATAGAATTAATACATACGACTCTATTTTCTTTACTAAGAGAACAATTGAAACGATGCAGAATGGAATTAGGCATTCGCTACCAATTTCAGGAAATTTTAAATTATTTAATTATATTAATTTTAATGTTAATTTTAATTATAATGAAAGGTGGCATTTTAGTTATATTGACAAAATTTTTAGAGATACTTTAACTTACTATGATACTAGAGACAGCGTTTATAAAATTCGTAGAAATGTAGTAGAAACTGATACACTTAGAAAATTTAAAACCAATAGAGATTTTGGGCTTAGCTTTAACTTCGGTACTAACTTATACGGAACTTTTCAGTTTAAAAATAGAAAACATGTAGCAGCTATTAGACATACCTTTAGACCAAGTTTAAATTTTAATTTTAGACCAGATTTCGCTAAGTCGTTCTGGAAATCATACAAAACAGTACAAATAGATACCACAGGAAGAACGCAAGAATATTCTATTTTTGAACAAAGTTTATACGGTGGTCCACCAAGTGGAAAAGTAGGAAGTATTGGAATGTCGTTTGCCAATACTTTTGAAATGAAAATAAAAAGCAAGAAAGATACTATTACTGGTTTTAAGAAAATTTCGTTGTTAGATAATTTATCAACTGGACTGTCTTATAATCTAGCAGCAGAAAAAAATAAATTAAATATAAATCCAATTAATGCTAGTACACATATTACAGAAAGATTAAACTTAAGTATGTCAGTTAATTTAGATCCATATGCTTTAGACTCGAATGGAACAAGAACCAATTCGTTTCATTTTAAAGAAAACAGACGACTGTTAAGGTTTGAATCGATGAATGTTTCTTTAAACGGAAGTTTTTCTTCTAAAAAAAGAGTAGGTAGTGGTGTCGAAAAAAGTGAGTTAGAACAACAGCTAGATTTAAGCAATAGCAACTTAGGTGTTTACGACAGACAGTACTACAATTTTGATATTCCTTGGTCGGTGAATTACAGTTATTCTTTAAATTGGCGAAAAGCAAAGTATAATAAAAAAGACACAAATATTATTAATCAAACTTTGTCGCTTGGTTTAGATTTTAACCTTACAGCAAAATGGAAAGTCAACATAAGTTCTGGTTTTGATATACAGAACAAACAAATTACTAGAACCGATATTTCTGTAATACGAGACTTACATTGTTGGCAATTAGAAATGAAATGGATACCAAATAGCTATCAACAAGGATTTTTTATTTCTATTTATGTTACCAGTCAGCAATTTAGATTCTTACGCTTACAAAAACAAAAAGCATTTTTTGATTCTGGCTTCTTTGGCAGTGGTGGCGGATTTAATACAGGCGGAACTGTGTTTTAGAGTATATTTTTATTATTTTATATTAGTATAAATTTCTAAAAAAGCCAGCAATAAAGTATCAATAGCTTCCTTAATCTTCCAGTTATTTTTATTGCGTTTTTCTACATAATTAGAAATCGACCGAATTTCTATACTTGGTTTTTGCATAACATTTAAAACATAGTAGAAAGCCAAACCTTCCATATTTTCAATATCTGCTTTGTATTTTTCTTGAATAATAGCAATATTTTTTTCGTTGCCATGTACTTTATTTACAGTAATAGAACTTACTTTTCTTAAAGCAATTTTTTCATGTATTTTATCAATAATTGGTCTACACAAACCATAACTAAACACATCAGTCGATTGTTCTAAGAAACCCATTTCAAAAAAATCTTCAAATTCTTCGTCGTTTTCTACGCCAAAATCGCCATAGGTTTCTGAGTTAACTTGTACCACTTCTGTTAACGCTATAGTTCTATTAAAAGCACCAGCAATTCCTAAGTTAAAATAAAAATTGCTATTAAAATGTAAGGCATAATGCATTAAATGAGTAGCCGTTTGTAGCATACCAATTCCAGTAATTAATAAATGCAAATCACCATTCACATATAAATTATTATACGATTGGTGTGGTTTTAAATCAAAATGATTAATAAAAGCAACTGCTTCTAATTTTGTAGCAAACACTAAAGTAATCTTCATCAAAAAATTTATCTAAATATAATAATAGTATTGGCAATTATCACTTAATTTTGTGTTGTGGTTTATATTACTAGGAGAGAAACATTTAATGCTGCACATAAATTATATAATCCAAATTGGAGTGCAGAGCAAAACAAACTTGTTTTTGGTAAATGTGCTAACAAAAATTGGCATGGACACAATTATGCCTTGTTTGTTACTGTAAAAGGAACACCTAGTAAAGACACAGGTTTTATAATGAACATTAAGGAATTAAGTCAAATTATTCAAAAAGAAGTGATTGAGAAATTAGATCACAAAAATCTTAACTTAGATGTCGAGTTTATTCCTGAAGATGTGTTTCCATCAACTGAAAATTTAGCTATTTTAATTTGGCAACAATTAGAACCACATATTACAGAGTGTAAGCTACACGCTATTAAACTATACGAAACAGAAAATATTTATGCCGAATATTTCGGAGAATAATACAGAGAAATTTATTATTAAGCATTTTAATGAATTATCTGCTAAAGAAATCTATGCTATGCTTCAATTGCGTGAAGCCGTTTTTCAGATAGAACAAAACTGTTTGTATATAGATATTGACGACAAAGATCAACACTGTTATCATTTGATGTATTTTCAAGAAGATATTTTATTAGGATATGCTAGGATTGTTCCAAAAGGAATTAGTTACAAAAATGCAGTCTCTTTTGGTCGATTGTGTACTGCTAATCAATTTAGAAACAAAGGTTTAGGGTATGTGTTGATGAATGAAATCATGCAACAAATACAAGCATTATATCCAAATGAAACAATAACCATAAGTGCTCAAACTTATTTAGTACCATTTTATAGTCAATACGGTTTTAAAACAGTAGGACAAGCATACTTAGAAGACCAATTACCACATATTAAAATGGAGAAAGAATAATTTTATAAAATCATTATGTGTTTTTATATATAGTCAATTAATATTATTGTTTACCGTTCCGCAATTTCTTTTAGTTTATCCAATGCTTTTGGATAAGTGTTATTGAAGTAATCTAAATATTCATCAATAACATCCATTTCTACGGTTACAGTTGTAATATTATGCTCTTCCTCAAAACTATAATTTTCATGTCCGCTTGCCCATTTTTCTACTTGTTCTCCTGTAGTAATTTCAGTATCGCCATCTAAAAAACCATAATGGCGAATAGAAACAAAATTGGCAGGTTCATGTGCTACAATTTCAGAAACCATTCCACCTTTTTTACCATTCTCATCCATTCCTACAAAAAGAATTTTGCTTCCTTTGTTCCAACTACCTTCATAAGTAGAAGTAGGATTGAAAGTTGCTGTCCAATATTCGTAAGTAGTTTTGTCTTTTAATCCTAGCATCGTTTCATATACTTTTTGAGCTGACGCATTAATTGCTTTTTTATATTGTATTTTTTGCATTGTTGATTGTATTATTATATAACTCTATTCAATGGTGTTAGTGCTTAAACTGATACCTAATACTCAAATATACGCAATATATTAACTGGAGTTAAACTAGCATATAAATAAATAATCTAAATTTTTCTTAACAAGGCAAAAAGTCGGAATTAATTTATTTAATTTGCGAGGTGTTGAATAATATGCTCAAGAAATTAATTTTATCTATATATATAGTTTTTTTGTGTAATGCCATGTATGCACAAATTGGTCCAGGTCAGTGGAAAGACAATCCAAACGATTTAAAAATTCCTACAGAAGAACAATTATTTAAAGATGATCCAGATCCAGCTGTCTTAAGTGCTCAAGTAAGTGTGCGTTTAAAAAAAATCCAAAGAACTGTTCCTTTAGATTATAATAAACATGTACAAAAATACATCGATTATTATGTTACAAGAAAAACACATGTATCTAAAGTACTAGGGCGTTCTACCAAATTTTTTCCAATCTTCGAGTCTATTTTGGCTCAAAACGGAATGCCAGAAGAAATTAAATATCTTGCAGTGGTTGAGTCTGCATTAAATCCTTATGCACGATCGTATGTTGGAGCTACTGGATTGTGGCAGTTTATGTATGGTACGGCTTTGCAATATAAATTATCTATTAACAAAAGAGTAGATGAAAGAAAAGATCCATATAAAAGTTGTGAAGCTGCTTGTGCTTATCTAAAGAAAATGTACAATATTTATGGCAATTGGCACTTGGCTATTGCATCTTATAATTGTGGTCCAGGTAATGTAAATAAAGCCATTGCAAAAGCAGGTGGTTCTAAAGATTTTTGGAAAATAAAACCTTATTTGCCTAAAGAAACACAAGGATATGTACCATCGTTTATTGCTATTATTTATGCTATGAAATATGCTAATAAATATGGTATTTCTCCAGAGTATTATGATTTTGAACAAACTGAACGCATTACACTCAAAGATAAAATGTCGGTGTACGATTTAAATAAAATACTAAATATTCCTGTTGATGTAATTCGTGATGAAAATCCATCTTTGCTCACTACAATTATTCCAAAAGGATTTACTTTAAATTTACCAGTAGATAAATGGGTGGCATTTAATGCTTATCAAGATTCTTTATATACAGCTGCTGATGTGGCTATTGTAGATGAAAAACTATCAACACCAGTAGTAGTTATTCCAAAATCTGCTGTTAGTACCAGTAGTAGTAATGTAGAACCAGTGTCAAAGCCAAAATCTAAAACCAAGAAAAAAGAAGAAGCATTGGTTAAAGCAGAAGATATTCCAGTAGTAACTAAAACAAAAAATAAAAAAGATAAATCTAGCAAGAAAGACAAGAAAGAAAAAGAAACCATAGCAGACAATACTCAAAAAGAAAAAACTAAAACTACTACGCCAGTTGTTGCACCACCAATTGTTTCTAAAACCAAACCAAATACTAGCAAACAAAAAACAACAACCATTCAGAGTACACCAGAAAAGGTAAAAATAAAAGTGCCTGAAATTGAAAAAGAAAATGACGACAATTATCAGGTAATTGTTTATACTGTTAAAAGTGGCGATAATTTAGGTTTTATTGCAGAGTGGTTTCATTGCAAAGTAAAAGATATTAAACGCTGGAACAACATCAACGGAACTTTTATTGATGTTAACCAAGAGTTAATTATTTATATACACAAAAACGATTACAATAGTTTTGCTAAGTTTAACTACCTTTCCAACCGTTTAAAAAGTATTATTTCAGCTAAAATGATAACTACAGAAGAAAAAGAGGCATTGCAAACATCAAAAGAACAAAATGATAGCATTAGTGTATTAAATCCTAAAAAATACATTAAAGCTAAAACTTGCTACGAGTACTATGCTATTAAAGCTGGAGAAAACTTATGGCTCATTGCTCAAAAATATGATGATGTTACTGTACAAGATCTAAAAAAATGGAATAATTTTACTACAACACCAACATTAAAACCAGGACAAAAAATTAAAGTTCGCCAAATACCATGTAACTAGATAAATTATGTATGCATATATTAATGGAAAATTAACCTACAAAACACCAACTTTAGTCTACTTAGAATGCAACGGAATTGCTTATTCTATCAACATATCTTTAAACACTTATGCCTATATAGAAAATCTACATGAAGTTAAATTATTTATTCAGCAAATTGTAAGAGAAGATAATTTATCTTTATTTGGATTTTTTAATGAAGATGAAAAAATTATGTTTAATCATTTAATTACGGTCTCTGGCATAGGACCAAATACTGCACGACTCATGCTCTCGTCTTTAACTACACAAGAGCTACATCAGGCAATAATTAATAACGATGTGCGTTTAATTCAATCAGTAAAAGGAGTAGGACCAAAATCTGCTCAAAAAGTAATTATTGAATTAAAAGATAAAATGCAAAAAAGTAATCTCACTTCAGATGGAACTTCTAGTACACAAAATAATAACTTACCAATTGTAGATGAAGCACTAGCGGCACTAAATATGCTTGGTTTTCAAAAAAACAAGGCAGAAAAAGCAATACAATTAGCTTTAAAGCAAGAAAATATTACTTCTGTAGAAAGTTTAATCAAACAATCACTAAAAAATTTATAATTTTACTATTTGTTTTGAAAAACTACATTCAACATATTAAAGTACTAATACTTATAAGTAGCTATTTACTTTGCTTGAACACATTTGCTCAAAGCAACGACTCTATTCAGCTCAAATATCCAATTTACGACAGAAACGAGAGTTTTATCAATCAAAATTCTAATAAAAACAATTTAGATTTAAAAGATCCAAAAGCAATTACACAAGAAGTTAAATACGATCTTAATACAGGCAAATATGTTTTGTACGAAAAAATTGGCGACAACTACTACAAAACACCAACTTACATGACTTTTGATGAATACATGGCTTACATGAAGCAAAAGTCAGAGGAAGATTATTTTTCTCAAAGGTCAAGAGCTATTGATATGGCAGAAAGAAAATCTAAACAACCATTCTTGTATCAAGGACCAGAATTGTTTGATAGAGGTTTTGGTGGAACAAAGATTGAAATAAAACCACAAGGAACAGTAGAAGTTACCGTAGGCGTTAACTCACAACGAATAGACAATCCAGTGTTGCTAGAAAATCAAAGAAGAAATATCAATTTCGATTTTGATATGAATATTCAGCTAGGTTTACAAGCATCAATTGGCGATAAATTAAAACTAGGCATCAACTACAATACACAAGCAGGTTTTTCTTTCGATAATCAATTAAAACTAGCTTACGAAGGAAAAGAAGACGACATCATTAAGTCACTAGAATTTGGTAATGTGTCTATGCCTTTGCGTTCTGCATTAATTCGTGGACCACAATCTTTATTTGGTGTTAAAACTAAATTGCAATTCGGTCGATTAACCATCACCAATATTTTGTCGCAACAAAAATCTAAAACCGAAAATATTCGTGTTGAAAATGGTGCTCAAACTAAAAACTTCGAAATTAAAGCTGATGAGTACGAAGAAAACAGGCACTTCTTTTTATCACACTATTTTAGAGATACTTACGAGCAAAACTTAGCCAAAACACCTTTTGTAGCTTCACAAGTAGTCATCAATAGACTAGAAGTTTGGGTTACCAATAAAACAAGACAAACAACCAATGTAAGAGAAGTAGTTGCTTTCGCAGATTTAGGAGAAAATAATGTCAATAATGTATATAATCCAGCAGTAATTAATGGTAATGCCAATCCATATCCAGATAATAAATCAAATAATATATATAGTATTCTAACTCAAAACTCAGAACAATTTAGAGATCCAGCAAGAACTATAAATTTCCTTACAGCAAACGGCTTTCAATCTATCGATGATTATGAAAAAGTTGGTGCTAGAAAGTTAAGCGAGTCAGAGTATACATTCAATCCACAGTTAGGTTATATATCATTGAATTTACAATTGCGACCAGATGAAGTCTTGGGTATTGCAATGCAGTATACTGTCAATGGTCAAGTATATCAAGTAGGAGAGTTTGGTAACGATTTACCACCTTTGGCAGATTCAACTGCTTCAGAAGATAGAGTACTTGCACTTAAAATGTTAAAAGCTACTTCTATTCGAGTACAAAATCCTATTTGGGATTTAATGATGAAAAATATCTATTCATTGGGTGCTTATAATGTAAGCGACGAAATGTTTTTGTTCGATATTTACTACAAAGATCCAGGTGGTGGTTTTAAAAGATATTTACCAGATGCAGGTGCTATTTCTGGAAAACAGTTAATAAAAGTAGTTGGTTTAGACAGATTAAATACACAAGGTGATCCATATCCAGATGGAAGATTCGACTTCTTACCAGGAATTACCATTACACCACAAAATGGAAAAATTATATTTCCAGTACTAGAACCATTTGGTAAAACATTAAGCAACGCTATTAACGATCCAAGTATTGCTGCTAAATATGCTTATCAATATTTATATGATACTACAAAAGTAGGAGCTCAACAATTTCCAGAGTTCAATCGTTATGTAATGAAAGGTTCTTATAGAGGTGTCGATAATAGTACCTTTAGATTGCCAGGTGCTTTTAATTTACCACAAGGTTCTGTTATTGTAAGAGCTGGTGGTAATGTACTTACAGAAAATGTACAATATACAGTAAATTATGGTATAGGTGAAATTAATATTATTGATCAAGGAATATTAAATTCTGGCTTACCAATAGACATTAGTTTTGAAAACAACTTGCTCTTTGGTGTAGTTAATAAATCTTTACTAGGAACACGATTAGATTATGCCGTTAGTAAAAACTTTAATATAGGTTTTACACACTTGCGTTTAGCAGAAAAACCATTTACCAATAAAGTAAATATTGGCAACGATCCAGTACGAAATAATGTATTAGGACTAGATTTAAATTATCAAGGAGAGTCTAAAGGTTTAACTAAGTTCTTTAATAAAATTACAGCACAAGACCTTACATCACCATCAAAAATACAGGTAATGGCAGAAGTTGCTAAGTTTATTCCTGGTAGTTCTAAAGCCATTAATATAGATGACCAAGGTACCGTTTACTTAGACGATTTTGAAGGTGCTAGTACTGTTTACGATGTAAGAGGCAGTTTCTTGTCATGGCAACTGTCGTCTGCACCTAAAGGAATGCCAGATATTTATGGCATGGAAAAATTTCCTGAAGCAAAACTAAGCGATAGCTTATCTTATGGTTTTAATAGAGCTAAAACTTCTTGGTATACCATCGATCCAATTTTTTACAATAGTAATAATACCAATCCATTAGATGGAGCAGCTATACAGGCAGCAAGAGATAATAGATATACTAGACAATATTTAGAAAATGATATATTTCAAAATAAACAAAACGATTTAGTTACTAATCCACCAATAGCTACACTAGATGTAGCTTACTTTCCAGAAGAAAGAGGTTCTTACAACTATGATGCAGCACCAAGTCCATATTCTAGTGGTGTTGATGCAAATGGAAAATTAAAAGATCCTAGTACAAGATGGGGTGGTATTATGCGTACTATCGAAACCAGCGATTTTGAAGCAGTGAATGTAGAGTATATTCAAATGTGGGTACTAGATCCATTTCAATATCCAGGTGCAGATAGAAAAGGTAATTTATATATTCAATTAGGTAATATATCAGAAGATATTTTAAAAGACTCTAGAAAACAATACGAAAATGGTTTACCTAAACCAAATGGTGGCACTACAGTAGATACTTCTGCTTGGGGTGTTACACCTTCAATTCCTAATGCTATTACTAATTACTTCGATGCAGATCCAGATGTGGTTAGAGCTCAAGATGTTGGTTTAGATGGTTTAGATGATGATAAAGAAAGAGATTTCTATGCTACTTATTTAAGTAGTTTATCTAGTTTATTAACACCTACAGCTTTAGATGAAGCAATTGCCGATCCATCTTCAGACAACTATGTTTTTCCTAGAGATGATATCTTTGGTTCATCTACAGACTTGGTAACTCGATATTCTAAATTTAGTTTGTCGCAAGGCAACTCATCAAATAATTTAAATAATAGTAGTGTTAATGGAAACTCTAAAACATTTCCAGATAATGAAGACTTAAACAACGACAATACTTTAAATGAAAATGATGAATACTATCAGTATAGAATTGCTTTCGATCAAGACTTTTTAACATCTTCTAATTTTGTTACCGATAGAGTTCCTGTAACTTACGAAGCAAATGGTGGTATAGATACTGCCTATTGGTATCAATTTAAAATTCCAATTAAAGAGTTTGAATCAAGAGTGGGTAATATTTCTGACTTTCGTTCTATTCGTTTTATGCGTATGGTAATGACCGATTTTGAGCAACCAGTTGTATTTAGATTTGCACAAATTGGACTAATCAGAAATCAATGGAGAAGATATGATTTTTCTTTATTGTCTTCAGGTGAACAAGTAACCAACGATAATTTTGACGATACAGAATTTAATGTAGTAAGTGTTAATGTTGAAGAAAATTCAAGTAGATCACCAATTCCATATGCTGTGCCACCAGGAATTAACAGAGAGCAAAATGTAAATGGTGTAAACAATGCACTACAAAATGAACAGTCTTTAGCACTACAAATTTGTAAATTAAATGATGGCGATGCTAGAGCTATTTACAAAGTGTCTGACTTAGACTTAAGAAACTACAAACGCATAAAATTATTTACGCATGTAGAAAATTTTGTAGGCGGAGAGGGAAGTGCTTATCCTGTTAACGACAACGACTTAAGTGTATTTATAAGAATTGGTGCCGATTTTACCGAAAACTATTACGAGTACGAATTGCCTTTACAAGTTACACCACCAGGAAATTATAATCCAAATAGCGATGCAGATAGAGCTATTATTTGGCCAGATTCTAACGAGTTGAATATTGTTATCGATTCTTTGACAAAAATTAAAGAACAAAGAAATAAAGACAATGTAAATATTCTAGTACCATATAGAGTTACCAATGCTAATAAAAGTACGATCACGGTTATAGGAAATCCAGATATAGGCAATGCCAGTTTAATTATGATTGGTGTTAGAAATCCAAGAAGACAAGAAGGCGTTAATGCAGAATATGATGATGGTTTGCCTAAGTGTGCCGAAGTTTGGATAAACGAATTGCGTTTAAGTGGACTAGACGAAACGAGTGGTTGGGCTGCTCTTGGTCGTGTAGATTTCCAATTAGGTAATTTAGGAAATATAACCATGTCTGGTAATATGCATACCATTGGTTATGGCGATTTAGAACAAAGAGTCGACGAAAGATATAGAGACAATTATTATCAGGTTGATGTTGCTGCAAATTTAAACTTAGGTAATCTGTTACCAGAAAAAGCAGGTTTGCAAATTCCAGTATATGCTCAATACTCACAAGCAGTGAGTACACCACAATACGATCCTTACGAATTTGATACCAAACTAAAACACAAGTTTGACGAAATTAATGCAGATAGTGATTTATCAAAATCTGAGAAAAAAGACAAAATTGACTCTATTAAAAATGTAGTACAAGAAGTAACCACTATAAAAAGTGTCAATGTAACCAATCTACAAAAAGTAAGAACAAATGCAGAAAAAACAGCTAGAGTTTACGATGTAGAAAACTTTTCTTTCTCTTACGCTTATACACAAACCGAAAAACAAAGTCCAATTTTAGAATACGAAACCATTACAAGACACAGAGGTTCTGTTGGTTATAATTTCTCTCCAAAATCGGTTATTTGGCAACCATTTAAATCCATCAAAAATAATAGTCAGTATTTAAAATTTATTAAAGAGTTCAATTTAAACCTTAAACCAAATGCACTAGCGTTTAGAACAGATTTAAATCGTCAGTTTGGCGAAACAAAAATTAGAGATATTGGCGACGATGGTTTAGTAATCGATCCAACTTTTGATAAATACTTTACTTGGGATAGATTTTGGTCAATTAAATATAATATAACTAAATCTATAAATGTAGACTTTACTGCTAACAATGCTTCTAGAATTGATGAACCTTATGGCAAGTTAGATACTAAAGAGAAGCGAGACAGTATGTGGGGAAATTTCTTAAAATTTGGACGACCAATTAATTACAATCATATATTTAATGCAAGCTATAATTTGCCATTAAAAAGTATTCCATTCTTAGATTGGATTACTGTTAGAACAAGATATGGTGCTACTTACGATTGGACTGCTGCATCTTTGGTTGTTCCAGAATTAGGAAGCATGGCACAAAATAGTATGGATTACCAAATCAATGCAGAAGTTAATTTTCAGGAATTGTATAAAAAAGCCAATTTCTTAAAACCATATGCCAATAATCAACCTAAAAAATCTAAAGAAGATTATCAGCAACAGTTAGAAAATCATCTTAAAAAAGAAGAAGATTTTAAAACTAAAATGTACAACAAAGAACAAGACATCGAAAAGAAAATACAAGAAATAGAAGCAGCTAAAATCGATACTAATTTTACAAAAGATGACATTGACAAACTGGTAGATGAGAAGAAGAAACTGAAAAACGACTATCGTTCTTTAAAAATGAGTAAGCGAAACATGACTGCACCAGCAAATCCAAAACTAGATGCAGTACTACGACCACTCATGATGATACAAAGAGCGTCTTTAAGTTTCGATAGAAATTATACTACTGTTTTACCAGGATTAATGCCAGCTCCTTTGTTATTTGGACAAAATTTCTCTCAAAGAGCACCAGGTGGAGCATTCTTATTTGGAGCTCAAAAAGATACCAATTGGTTAAATACCATTGCTAGTAAAGGTTGGATTTCTGGTGATACGACACTCAATTATCAGTTCATACAAACCAAGCAAAAAGCATTTAATTTACGCGTTTCTCTAGAACCATTTAGAGATTTTAGAGTAGAAGTAAGTATGCAAAAAACACAAGGCGAAACTTATACCGAATTCTTTAAAAAACTAAGTGCAGATGGAGATTATCAGCATCTTACACCACAAGTAAACGGAAATTATTCCATTTCTTTCCTAATGTTTAGAACACTTTTTGGAAAAATTGATGACAATAACTTTAGTAAAGCATTTAGAAGTTTTGAAACATTACGAACAGAGTATTCTCAAAAATTTGGAGATAGAAATCCAAATTCAACAGGAATTTATATCAACGATAGTATTTCATTGCCAAACTACGCAGAAGGTTATGGACCATATTCGCAAGATGTATTATTACCAGCTTTACTAGCAGCGTACACAGGAAAAAATCCAGACAAAGTAAAACTCAATCCACTAAAAGCATTTCCATTACCAAACTGGCGATTGACTTACAACGGAATTGCTAAAACTTCTTGGGGAAAGAAATTGTTTACTTCATTTAATATTAAACATGGATATAACTCTACATTTAGTATTGGTTCATATATTACTAATTTAAATTATATTGGAACACCAGGTTATTTTAATGAAGAATTATATTATGTTCCAGAAAATTTAGATTCGCTTTCTGGAAATTATTATGCTTTATATGCCATTCCACAAATAACTATTACAGAACAATTGTCGCCATTAATTGGTGTTGATATTACTTGGAAAAATACTTTAATTACCAATTTTGAATTTAAAAAAGCAAGAACTGTTGGCTTGTCTATGTTAGATTATAGATTGAGTGAAAACTTAACTACAGAAATTACAGCATCATTAGGATATAAAATTGCCAACTTTAAAGTACCATTTAAAATAAAAGGCAAGAAAATTACACTAGACAACGACATTAATTTAAGAGCAGATTTCTCTATACGAAATGATAAAACCATAGCTTATAAATTAGATCAAAATATAGCAGAACCAGTAAACGGACAAAAAACCATTACACTAAGTACTACAATGGATTATGTAGTGAATCAAAAATTAAATGTAAGAGTATTCTACGATTTTAGAAGAATAACACCAGCAGTAATGTCGTCTTATCCATCGAGAACACATCGTGGAGGCATTACCTTTAGATTCTCTTTAACACCGTAGATTAAGTAATTAATTATGAACAAAATTAGTTTGATTTTACTCTTAGTGTTTTGTTTAACTGCCTGTGATTCTAAAAATAAATCTGAAATAAATAATTCTAAGAGTGTGTTTGAATTAGGTGAAAATGGAATAGATACAGTTTTAATTCTACTTAATTCAAAAGAGGTATTAGTCTTAAGAACTGATTTTTCTTCTGATAGTGAATGGGAATATATTTGTGATATGATTTCTGAGTCTGGAAAAGATTTAGGATTTAAACCATATGTTGAATTTCTAAACAGAAGAGAATTTAAAGGACTAAAACAGAAAGATATTCTAAATATGCTGTGCTATTATAAACATCCACTTATTTTTATAGTTGATAATATTACAATAGAAAATAAAGAATATCCAATTTTATGTGTTGATTTATATGATGAATTAGGTGCTTCATTTAGAGTAATTCCTTCTGAAATATGGTCTGTTGAAAATAATCTATCAATAGCAAACATGGATTTTTTAGATTTTATGAATGCAACAGATAAAGATGAAATTTTTAGAGGATATAAATAATATTATTTTTAAACTTATAATATTTTCTTGTTATGGGAAGAAAATAAATATTAAACTAGTTTTTTTATATTTTCCCAAGCAAAACTTACTATAACTGATTAGTATCTTGAGTTGTATAAAAGAACTATCCTCTTCTTCTTTCTAGTAAAATCATCATCATTAAACCAAGCATTACTCGGTCGTCATCGTCGCTGTCCATTGTTCCAATTTTAGTTAATAAAAATCGTCTTCCAAAAAACGAAGGTTGTTTTTTAAGTCGCACTATTTTATTTTGATTGGCATCTATCACTAAGTAAGATGGATTAAACAAATATCCTGTAAGCAAACTTAATATTGGAATTTCACCTAAAAAAGAGTCTAATACTTTTATCCACGGATTTTCTTCATGTATAGTATATTGTGGTCTTTCGTCTTCGTCTATAATTTCGTAGTGCGATTTCCAAATCGACTTCCAACCTTTTCGAGCAATTTTTCCAAACTCAACTCCAGTTTCATCAAAAAAAGAATATACCGCAGAAAAATCTAACCATCTATCTGCTTTTATTCTATAGTTAATTTTAGTTTTAGAAGTATCAGCATAAATAGCAATATCTTCTTTTAGTTTAAACATTTTTTGTCGCACATAAGCCATAATCTGACCGTTGGCATCTGTAGCAGTAAAGTCATTAGCAAAAGTGCTAATTCTAAAGGTAAACTGAACAGGAAATTGAATGTTTTGCATAGTTTTAATTTATTTACGAATATACTAATTTTCTATATCTAAAGAGCAAAAATCATCTTTATTTTCTATTTCTATAGTAATGTGTTCAATAGCAAATGGCTGCAGTTTTTCATGCACCATGGCTTTTATTGTTGCATTGTTTTGTTGATTGATAGGCAAGTTGGTAACAATATGAGCAGTCATAATATTACTATTGCCATCTAAACTCCAAATATGTATATCATGTATTGAAGTAATATATTCAATTTCTAAAAGTGTAGATTGTATATCTTTAATATTTATATTTTCTGGCACTGCTTGTAATATAATTTTAATAGACGATTTGATATTGCGATATACATTAAACATAATGATACAAGCAATTATAAACGATAAAATTGGGTCGATGATATACCAATTGGTAAAATAAATAACCACGCTACCAATCAATACTGCAATCCAACCTAAAATATCTTCTAGAAAGTGTAGTGCTACTACTTTTTCGTTGTGTGAATGCCCTTGCTTGAGTCGCCACATTGCCAAACTGTTTACTGCAATACCTAAAATAGCTAGCAAAAACATACCTTGAGTGTTCATTGGTTCTGGATTTACTAATCGTGGAATAGCAGATTTTAAAATAAAAAATGAACCAATAATTAAAATAATACTATTAATAATTGCACCTAATAAAGAGTAACGAATATAACCATAAGTATAGTTGTCGTCTTTTTCTTTTTGAGCTATTTTTTGAAAGTACCAAGCCAGACCAAGTCCAAGCGAATCACCAAAATCATGCAAAGCATCAGATAAAATGGCTAAGCTATTGGTAAATATTCCACCAATAATTTCAATAATGGCAAAGCACAAATTAATAAAAAAGGCAGCTTTAATGTTTTTGGTTTCTATATTGTGATGATGATGGTGATTGCCCATGTGATAAAAATAAAAAATAATTTACATTGCAATTCTAAAAACTTATTATATTTGCACTTCAAAATTAGTTCTTTTACTATATGGACACTGTAGCTCAGTTGGTTAGAGCATCGGTTTGTGGTTCCGAGGGCCGTGGGTTCGAATCCCATCAGTGTCCCATATAAAAAGAAGTTTTCCTGTTTTTTTAATGCTGGCTTTTCAAAATAACTTTGTTTTTAAATTTTTTAAAAGAATACTACTACACTTCCTAGTATTTTTTTTGTAGATTGTATTTGACTAGATCCTGAAATAAATTCAGGATAAGAATTGTTTAAGCTAATTTTCATTTTTTCTAGAACGCCAAATAATAATCTTGTAGTAAATTACTGAATATTGAAGTATACGAATCGTCTTCGTTTTTTATAATTATTTCGCTTGTATTTATAGTACTACTTGCTGTTAATGATGCTTTTAAAAATACTCTTATTGCTTGATGTGTTGTTTTGTGTTTAATGAAAATAATTTCGTTAACATGTAAATTATTGTTACGCATTAGTTGTATGAGTGCTGTATATTGTTCTGCTGATAGCAATAGATAAATACTAGTATTACTATTAGATAGTTCATATATTTTTATAAATAATGAATTAAATGCTGCATCATCAAAATGTTTTGCAGTGTTGTGTTGTACTTGTTTTGATTTTAAATGATTTTTATAAAACGGTGGATTGCAAACGATAGCATCATATTGTTTAGAAGTCGTATAGTTGAAAAAATCATCATAAATAATATTAATATTAGTAAAACTATTTTTTACTATATTTTCTTTTGCTTGTTCATAGCTACTCGTATCTCGTTCTATAGCATCAATCATTAGAGTACAATGTTGCTGTGCAATAATGCAAGACAATAAACCAGTGCCTGTGCCTACATCTAGTAAGTTGCCTTGTAATTTTTGTTGAGCTATCCAAGCACCAAACAAACAAGCATCGGTGCTGACTTTCATAGCACATTTATCTTGATGAATGGTAAATTGTTTAAACTTGAAATAAGTGTTTGACATTGAGCTAAAATTAGACATTAGAAATTTATTGCGAAAACCACAGTGTAAAAAATATTTTGTTTAAAGTGAAATCAAGTGAAAACTCTTGACATGGTATAATGCTTTCAGACAGAAATTAGAATAAGGCATAGTATTTCCCGCAGACAACGCAGATAATCGCAGAAAATAATGCACTAATTTTTTTGATGAAACTGAATAGTCTTTAATGATATTATAGAATTAACTATTTTATTAATTTTTATTTGCTTCCATTTTTATTAAATAGCTAATGTAACCGTATAAGTCGGCTACTTTTAAATTTTTAGCTTTTATTTGTTTTGTACTGTTGTTAATTAAATAAAGTTTTGGTGTAGAACTGGTATTGTACTCTTTTCTAAAAGCACTTTGTACATATGGATCCCAACCTGTAATCCATTCAGTATGACAGTTTTTAGCTGCAAAAGCTTTGAAGTTTTTTTCATCGGTATCTATTGCAATAGACACTACTTGTACGCCAAGTGTTTTTATAGAATCGTAAGCTGCTTTTATTTCTGGAATTTCTTGTTTACAATGTCCACAGTCAGAATCCCAAAATATTAAAAGTGTATATGCATGTTGATTCATCAAGCTATAAAAGTTATAAGTATTATAGCTACTGTCTCTAAAAATAAAATTTGGTGCTGTGTTTCCAATAATTGTAGGTCTTATTTCATCTATATATTTTTTTAGTTTATCTAAACTTTCTTTTTCTGACCACCAAGCTTTTCCATTTAAATAATAATTATCAGATAAATAAATATAAATTTTATCATAACCCATGATGTCGCTCTTAGCATATTTATCAAAAATAGTATTTAATGAATATTGATATAATAAATCATTAGATTTAGTTTTTTCAATTAGTTTATCAATTTCTACAATTAAAGAATCTGGATTTGGATTAGCATACATATCAAAATACTTAGTTAAGTACGATTTAAAAATTGGTGTTCGTACATAAGCAGAATCTTTAAAGTTGATAATATCAAAATAATGTTGCTTAATATAGGTAAGTGTAGCAGTAGTGTCTATCCAGTTTCTATCTTTATCTAGTTGTTCTTTTGGAACATTAGGCGAGTTCATAATGCTTAGTAAACTTCCGTACAATGTATTTGGATATTGCTTAGCTAAATTACTTCTAGAATTAGATATATGTATATTATTACTATCTAACTTTTCTTTTTGTACTTTATACTCCTGTGTTTTTGGATTTAAATCTTTTAATGATTGATTGAGTGATGCATTTTCTTTTCCAACGGGCAACATAAAATATAAATCTTTATACATGACTTCATTTTCTTTGCTGCCTTTTACTTTCATATGATTTACCAAATCGGCTGTATCGGTAGCTAGTGTAAATTGATGTTCTTTAATGATAAAATCAAAATAAGTATATTTTAAATCAGGAAAAGCCAATAAATAAACACCATCTGCATATTTTTCTGGCGACTCAATTGTAAGTGTAGCATTTTTATCAAACACCAATGTATCTGCTATAAACTTGCTGTTTTCGTAGTAGTAAGCCAAAATAGCTTGCTTGTTTTCTAAACCTTTTACAGTTATTTTAATGCCTTTACTTTGTGCTGCAAATGCTACATTACTTAAAAATGCAATTACTAATAAAATGGTAAATATTTTCTTCATAGGTAACTAGATATAGTATATCAATTTTCGTTCCGAAATTAAAGATTTAAAGCAATTTGAAGTAATTTTAATTGTGAAATTGTTTTAATAGCCACTATATTAGTGCTATGAATTGGCTGTATGTTTTTATTGGTGGTGGATTAGGCAGCGTTTGTAGATATTTAACTGCTAATTGGTTGAATGAGTTAGAGTTTAAAGATTTTCCTATTGGTACTTTAGGTGTAAATTTAATAGGCAGTTTTATTATTGGATTTGTAATTTGTTATTTGCAGTTTAATAATATGTTAGAAGATAAATTAAAGTATCTTTTAGTAGTAGGATTTTTAGGTGGTTTTACTACATTTTCTTCTTTTGCATTAGAAAATTTTTTACTGATAGAACGCAAAGCGATTAAAACTTCGCTACTATATATAAGTAGTTCTTTGTTTTTAGGAATTTTGTTGGCTTATATTGGCTATTGGTTGATGAATAGAATTTTAGTTTCTAACCTCTAACCTAACTACCCATAAATCTTTTTGTTCTGCTTGATTATAGACTTTTTCCATAATAGCCATAACTTTTGCATTGTAGTATTTTGGATTAAAAGTTTCTTTTGTAGTAATTAAAATTTCGTTCTTACTATCTGAGTTATTATAAACTTTATTGATTTTAGTTTGTGGAATTGAAAAAGTACTTAGTTTGTAAGCAAGTGTTTTGTACATACCTTCTGCTAAGTTTTTATCTTCTGTTTGTAAGAAATTACATTGCCAATAATATTTATCATTAGCATCTTTAATGTATAATGCTTCGTAAGCTTCTTTTACTAAAAATTTAGAGAAATAAATATTTTCTGAACCATAATATTTTGCTGTATCTAGTACATTAGCACATTGTTTAGGAATTTGGTCTAAGGCAACTTCTATACCTTGCTCAAAACTAATGTATTTGTAATCTGGTATTTGCCACCAAGTTGGATTCATACTTTGTGTTACTCTTATTCTATTAATTTCGTAGTAGTGTTCTATACCATTATATCTTAATACTTTTAAACTCATAGGTGTTCCTACTTTACCAAGTACTAGTTTTAAAACTTCACTATAACTTTTTTGATGAACAGGAATTTTATCAATTTCTAAAATTAAATCACCAGGTCTTAATTTATCTGCATTAATGTAATTGTTATACTCTAAAGCTCTAATAATTGGTCGGTCTTTAATAGTATCAAAGATAGCCAAGCCACCAATTCCACCTTCAGAAAGATTTGGAGAGGCACTAAAAGCTGTTGAACCAAAAAGCAAAATCAATAAAGGAAAAATATAAGACTTCATAATTACAAAGAGTTTAGATATAAAAAAACCCATGGCTTACTTTTTATAGTAAACAATGGGTTTATGTTCCTTACAAAATTAATAAAAAATATCTTAAGTCAGTATTAAGATTTAAATTTTAACATATATCAAAATATTAAGAAAAATTTTAATGTTTTCTAAATAAACTTCCAAAACTCATCATTTGCATAATATCTGATACTTTTACTTTGCCTGTCATAAATGCTTCTTGCGGATTTAATGCACCTTGTTCTATTGCTAAATAAGTGTCGTCATCTGTTTCTACAATACAATTTGGCTCACCATTTAAACCTTTATCTATATTGAGTTGTCCATCATTAATAGCAACTGTATAATTGTCATTACTAAATTTAAAATGAAAATTCATTTGTTTACCAGCAGCTTTTTCTTGTTTAAATCGATTTGGTAAACTAGCAAAAACATCAGCCACAGAATTTAGTGCTGTTTTAGTATTTTCTTCTGTTGAATTAGAAACTGCTTTTTCATAAGATTTATCATCAATAATCATTTTGGCTAGTATTTCTCGCATAATTTCAGAAGTACCACCACCAATAGTACCAATTCTGCTATCTCTAAAAGCTCTTGCCACTTTATATTCTTCCATATAACCATAGCCACCAAAAAATTGTAAACATTGGTACATACATTTATCAGCCAATTCGGTAGATAGTAATTTGGCGATAGAACTTTCTTTTACTGCATATTCATTATCTGCATTAAGTTTACAAGTATGCAAAACATAATTTTTTACGCATTCTACTTCGGCTACTAACTGAGCAATTCTATGTCTAAGTACTTGAAATTTATTGATACTTCTACCAAAAGCTTGTCTTTCACTCATATATTGTAGTGAATAATTAATTACTGCCTCGCAAGAAGCATAACCCATTATAGCACCAGACAACCTTTCGAGCTGAAGTCCACCCATTAAATAATAAAAACCTTTACCTTCTTCACCTAGTAAATTTTTAGTAGGCACTTTTACATCGTCAAAATGTAATTCTGCAGTGTCGGAAGCATGCCAACCTAGCTTTTTAAGTTTATTTTTTGTAATGCCTTCGCTGTTTAAATCTACAACGAGTAAACTAACACCAGCAGCACCAGCTTCTGGATTTGTTTTGCAAACTAAAATTACAAAATCGCCATATACACCATTGGTAATAAATGTTTTAGCACCACTGACAATATAGTGGTCACCATTTTTTATAGCTTTTGTTTGAATATTTGCTGCATCGCTTCCAGCACCAGGTTCAGTAATTCCAATACAAGCAATTTTTTCTCCAGCAATTGCAGGTTTTAAATAGTTTTCTTTTAAAAAAGTAGAACCATGATGAAACACATAAGGTGTACTCATAAATACTTGAACGGCAGCAGTAATAGTAAAACCACCAGAAAATACTTTAGAAATTTCTTCGAGCATGACTACATTATAAAAGAAATCGAGATTGCTACCGCCAAATTCTTCTGGATAGCATAGACCGAAATAACCCATTTCTCCAAATTTTTTCCAAAAAGCACGATCTATTTTTCCACTAGCTTCCCATTCATCAATATAAGGAATGGCTTCTTTTTCTAAAAAATCTCTAATAGTTTTTCTGAAAGACTCATGTTCTTGATTAAAGTAATAACTCATAGGTGTTTAATTTTTTATTGTTTGCCTAATTTACAAAAGATTTATCAACAGTTATTGATAAAAAAGACATAAAAAAAGCAACCCATTGCAGGTTGCTTAAAAAAACTACTAACTAATAAAGGGTATTTTATGTCACATTTTTTGACGATATTTTAAATTAAATTACTGATTTTCAATAATTTAAAATTTTTAAAGTTTGATTTTACATGTCACAAAAACATGTAAACTGTTTATGCTATTCTTGTTTGTTAGTGTACCTTTACATTACACTCTTCCAGTATAGGAACTTAAAAGCTCAAATTAAACTGGAAACATAAGAACTCCTTTTAAATAGACATCTTTTTTAGATGTCTATTTTTTATTTACGCTTTAGTACCATAGTCATCTACTATAATTCCATAATCATCTACTATGATATTGTTTTTAGCTGTCATGCCATAGTCATCTACTATAATTCCATAATCATCTACTATGATATTGTTTTTAGCTGTCATGCCATAGTCGTCTACTATAATTCCATAATCATCTACTATGATATTGTTTTTAGCTGTCATGCCATAGTCGTCTACTATAATTCCATAATCATCTACTATGATATTGTTTTTAGCTGTCATGCCATAGTCGTCTACTATAATTCCATAATCATCTACTATGATATTGTTTTTAGCTGTCATGCCATAGTCGTCTACTATAATTCCATAATCATCTACTATGATATTGTTTTTAGCTGTCATACCATAGTCATCTACTATAATTCCATAATCATCTACTATGATATTGTTTTTAGCTGTCATACCATAGTCATCTACTATAATTCCATAATCATCTACTATGATATTGTTTTTAGCTGTCATACCATAGTCATCTACTATAATTCCATAATCATCTACTATGATATTGTTTTTAGCTGTCATACCATAGTCGTCTACTATAATTCCATAATCATCTACTATGATATTGTTTTTAGCTGTCATGCCATAGTCGTCTACTATGATGTTATTTTCAGCGAATGCACTATTTAAAGCAAAAGATGCAGTTAATAATACTGTAAGAATTGAGGTTTTGATTAATGTTTTCATGATGTGTCTGTTTTAATTTTTTGTAAAACTATTGCAATGAAATCGGTACACCAAAACAGTTTTCACCGTTTTGTGACATTATAGATTGAGACACATTTGGATAAATATATATATAATCAACTGATTATCTGTGAATTACATAATCAATTTACTATTTTGATTTACTATTTTGTGACAAATTAGCCACTTAAAAAAATATTCTAAGGCAAAGATGATAAATATTTTGATAATATAAAAAAAAGTAAATGCCATTTTGTGACATCAAAAAAATAAGTGTTTATTTTTTAACTATCTGATTATTAGGTGTATATTTGTTTTTTTATACTAAATTTGTGACATATGGAAGTGCTAAAAGAATTAGTACAAGTGGCAAATAGAAGGAAATTAACACGCATTGATGTGTTTGATAAGACTTTTTTGCAAAGCACAGATAGTTTATACTATAAACTTTATGAAGGTATAGAACAAAATCTTTTTGAAGATGATAAAGCAGCATTAACCTATATATATGGTGATGAAAATTTAGAAAATCAGAAAAACAATTACAGGCAGCTTAAATCTAGATTTAAGAAGAAAATGATTAAAACGCTACTTTTAATTGATTCTGATGAAGTATTTGTTAATAACATAAAAACCAAAGCATATTTTGATTGCTTAACTATTTTACACTCTGTTGATGTATTGGTAAGGTTAAAAGGATTAAGTAAAACAGTGGCAGAAATTATAGAAGACAATTTAGCACTAGCAAGAAAATTTAATTTTTATGATATTTTAAAACAATATTATTTTTATTTATCTAATTATTATAGTATAAGTGGCAATAAAAAACAATTTGAAAAAAATAAAAAGCTGTATTATAAAAATGCTTCTTTCTCTAATTTAGATATGGAAGCAAAATTATTATACTACGAAATTGTAAATGTATTTTCATCTGATGCTGAAATAAGTGAAAGTAAATTAAGTAGTGTATATGAAAATTTAATTAAATTAAAAAAGAAATCAGATGAATTAAAAGATGCAGAAGTACAATATTTTTACATATACTCAAATTTAATATATTTTGACGCTATTGGAGATATGCACCATTTAGATGATTATTGTAATCAACTAGAGGTATTGCTTAATAACGATAAATATATAAATAGTATACCTAGAAGAATTTTATTACTTTTAAATCGACTTAAAGTATTTTTGCATAATAGAGATTACAAAAATGGAATTAAGTTTTTCGTTGCCTCTAAAGAAGCAAAATTTAATAATAAAGGTCATTACAATTGGTTTTTAATTAAAGAGTTTGAATTTAAGTTGTATTTAAATGCAAAAGCGTTAGACAAAACAGAAAAAGTTATAGCAGAAGTACTCAATAATAAATCAATAGATACAGTGTATTCTCATTTAAAAGAAAAGTGGTACATCTTTAATGCCTATTATAATTTTATCAAGCAACATGAACAACAAGGTGATTTTAAATTTTCTTTAGTCCGATTTTTAAACCAAATACCTTTTTATAGTAAAGATAAAGCTGGTTTTAATTTTACTTCTAAAGTAATAGAAATTTTATTTTTAATTGGACAACAAAAGTTACATAAAATAGTAGACAAAATAGAATCGTTAAAAGTATATGGTAAAAGATATATTAATCAAAATTATTATAATAGATCTATTTTATTTTTAGAAGTACTCATTAATGCAGTAGAATATTCTTTTAATCCAACTAAGCTATCAAAAGACAAATCATATCTTAAATTAAAGAAAGACAAAAATTATATTCTTGCAGATTGGGAAGTTGTACCTTATGATGCACTGATTGATATTATTATTAAAATCTCTAAAAAGAAATAAAAAAAAAGGGTATGCATTGCACATACCCAATCAGACACAAAGTCTAGAAACATAAAAACCCTGTTCCAAATATATAACATCAATTTAGAATTTACAAATATTTCCTATTTTTTTTTTGAAAAAAAACTTTAACTTAACCCAGACTATGTATAAGAAATTTTTGATAATATTAATAATACCAATAGTGGTAGCACTTTTAGCTTTAAAATTTTTATTTGGAGATAATATTAAAAATAATAACAATATGAGTTTCTATGAGTTGTATGTGCCAAATGGTGCAACATTTGATATGGTATTAGACTCATTAAATAAAAATAACATATTAAAAAACAAATCATCTTTTGTGTTTTTAGCTAAAAGAATGAATTATCCAAATGTGATAAAAGCTGGTAGATATATTATTAATAATAATGCGTCTAACTTTTCGTTAGTTAGAAAATTAAGAGGTGGTTTGCAAACGCCTGTTAAAATTACATTCAATAATATAAAAGATAAAAATGATTTTATTACTAAGATGAGTAATAAACTAGAATTTTCTTATGATGAACTAGCTGCGGTTATAGATGATACTGCTTTTCAAAAATCGCTTGGATTAAATGCAGACAACATTACGACTATTTTTATTGCTAACACTTATGAATTTTATTGGACTGTAAGTGCTGAAAAATTTGTTCAAAAATTATATCAAGAGTATGAACGATTTTGGACTGATGCTAGAAAACAACAGGCAAAAAAAATCAACTTAAATCCAACTACAGTAACTATATTGGCATCTATCGTACAAAAAGAATCTGCAAAACACGATGAGCAAAGTCGCATAGCTGGCGTTTATATCAATCGCTTAAATAAAAATATGAAACTACAAGCCGACCCAACTGTTTTATTTGCACTACAAAAATTAGGATTTAGCAGAAGAGTAACTTATAACGACCTAAAAGTAGATAGTCCGTACAACACTTATAAATATGCAGGATTGCCACCAGGACCAATTTGTTTTCCTGAAGCAAGTACTATAAAAGCAGTTTTAAATGCAGAAAATCATAGTTATTTGTTTTTTTGTGCCAAAGAAGACTTTTCTGGATATCATAATTTTGCTGTAACTTGGCAAGAGCATCAAGTAAATGCAAAGAAATACCAGCAAGCTTTAAACGAAAGAGCCATTAAATAAGTTGAAACAACAAATTAAACATACAATAAAAGATAAAGTTTCTCCAAGGTTGATTGAAAAGCTAAAGTCGTTTTCGCCAATTGGATTTGAAGGAATACCACTGTACCATGTATTACAACAGTTTATAGAAGAAATAAAAAAAGACAATCTATCTGTAAGAGCATCTAGTATTTCGTTTTATTTTATCTTAGCGATGTTTCCTAGTATTATCTTTCTTTTTTCGTTGATACCATACATTCCAATCAATAATTTTGATACTTCTTTATTTAATTTTTTAGCAGCTATAATTCCACAAAATGTATTTGTAGTACTACAATCTACCATTTTAGATATAGTAAGTGTGCAAAGAACAGGTTTGGTGTCGATTAATTTTTTTATGGCAATTTTTATAGCAACGAATGCAGTCAACTCAATTATGCAAGCGTTTGATAAAATTAATCCGACATTTAAAAAAAGAAATTTTATTCAAAAATGGCTAACTTCTATAAAACTATTGTTCTTAGTTAATCTACAACTAATTATTGCTATTGTTTTAATTATTGAAGGAAAAACACTAGTTACTATGTTGTTGAAGTTATTGCATACCGATGCTTATATTGTATCGATAAGTTTGAGTATAGTAAAGTTTTTAATTATAGCATTCTGTTTTTTAAATATATTTTCTTTGATATATTATTATGGTCCAGCACTAAAACGCAAGTATAAATATTTTTCTATAGGTGCAACATTTGCTACAATAATATCTATGATTACTTCTTATGTGTTTAGAATATATACTGCTTATTTAAATGATTTTAACAGATTGTATGGTTCACTAGGAATTATTATAGTGATTATGATATGGATTTATTTAAATGCATTAGTACTTTTATTTGGCTTTGAACTCAACAACAGCATAGCACTTAAAAAACTAGAAATGAGTAGTGATAAGGAAAATTAGTTGTAGAAGAATGATTTTATAATAGTAAAAAGACTTTGTAATCCTAACAATAAAATGATAATAAAAAATATTACAATAAAAGCTCCTAAATATTTTCCGAAACAACCACTTGTATCTTTTGTTTGATGTTGAACTCGTTTTTTATTAGATTTTCGTTTGAATTTTGGAAGCGTAATTTTTTTCTTCTCGCAATCTTTTTCTAATTTAATTATTGTGTTTCTAGCATAATCAGTCAATAGTCTTCTATCGCCACAAAAACGAATGTCATTTAAAATTTTATAACTGGAATAGTTTACAGATTGAAGATAAGTATCTTGAGCTAATTTAATATTTTCTGTTTTTGGTTCAGTTAGCATCCAATATAAACCTGCATAATCTAAAAAGTTACTTTCAAAATATATTTCAGCTAATCTTTCTCTTAGAAAAAAATCATCAGGATAATCATTAATTAAATTTCTTAATTTATTACATGCTAGAAATTTTTTTCCTTCGATTAAATCTTTCTCAATTATATTTAATGTATTTTCTAGCATTTGCAATTTGAGATTGTTTCAATTTTGTTCGTTCCTCTCAAAATTTCATAATGACGAGTTGATAATTTAGAAGTCATTATAAACTTACTTAATCAATAGCGTATTGAGCCATTTTATCCATTGCTTTTGAATATTGACCAATTCTTTGTGTTCCATATTTGGTTTTACTATACCAAACTCATTTTTCGTAAGTCGTTTTAATATCCAACTTGCTCTTCCTGCAATAGTAAAAATATCGTCATCTATTTGGTAGTTCAACGGATTCTGTTTCAGTACTTCTTTATTGTCTTTCATTCTACTCCAAATGGTAATGCCACCTGCATTTTCTAATCCAATATAAGTAGTGTCAGTAAGCATTAAAATAAGCTCTGGAATAAATTTAGTGTAATGTGTACTATCTAGTGCAATCCAAAATGGTGTTCTAAAAATTAAATCAAAGTCTTTGGTTTTAGTAATTGCATCATGAATATAGTCTGCGTTGTAATTTCTAATATCACGCATTGCAGAATCTAATCGCATACCAAAAGCAACTACAAATTCTTTATTGACTACTTTAATTTGTTTGGTAAAAGCGTAAGGTAATTCTTTAATAGGTTTAAAAGGTTTGGTCGTTAAATTTTGGTCGTTGGCTTTTACAGTCGTCGCTATCATCAACAATAAAAAAAGTAAAAGTATAGTACTTTTAAAAATACTATTTCTTGTCTTTTCTATTATTTGGATTAGACCTTTTGTTTCTGTAATTCTTTCTTTTTTTCTTCTTCTTATCATTTTTATCTAAGCTATTTATAGATATTTGTCCAACTAAATCAACAAAATTTTCTTCTTCAATTTTAGCTTCGGCAACTATAGCCAAATCTTTTAAATTATGTGGTTGTTGCTTGTTGCTGTTCATAGTAACAATAGTAGTGACACTTTCTAAGCTTAAGTTATAATACTGATTATCGTAGTAGTACAACATTTCGCCTTTTAGTACATCTGTTTTAACCAAATTAGCAATACCATCTTTTAAATACAATTTATCTGCCTTTTTGGGAACAGCTTTTAGTGCATCTAAATAAGTGTCTAATTCATAGTTTAAACAACATTTCAATCTACCACATTGTCCAGACAATTTAGTTTGATTGATAGATAAGTTCTGGTATCTTGCTGCTGTTGTATTTACCGATTTAAAACTAGTTAACCAAGTAGAACAACACAACTCTCTACCACAAGAACCTATACCACCAACTATTCCAGCTTCTTGTCTAGCACCAATTTGTCGCATTTCAATTTTAATACTGAACTCTTTTGCTAGTACTTTAATCAATTCTCTAAAATCTACTCTACCATCAGCAAAATAATAAAAAGTTGCTTTTTTACCATCTGCTTGATATTCAACAGCACCTAGCTTCATATCTAGTCCCAAATTGCGTGCCAAAATTCTAGCTTTTAGCATGGTTTCTTTTTCTTTTTTTCTTACATCATCGAGTAAGTCTAACTCGTGTTGCTTCGCAATTCTAAGTATTTTTCTAAACTCGTAAGTTTTGGTGTTGATTCTTTTTTTTCTCATTTGAAGATTGACCAACTCGCCACTTAAAGATACTTTACCTAAATCGTAACCAACTGATGATTCTACAATCACAAAATCGCCAGTTACAATATCTAAAGGTTTGTCGAGTTTATAGAAACCTTTTCTCGAACCATTTTTAAAGCTTATTTCAAAAGTATCATATTTGGTAAAGCTGTCATATGTAATATCAGACAGCCAATCGTAAACTTCTAACTTAGAACAACCACCACTAGCACAGTAACCATTATTACCACAACCACTTGGCGTACTTCCAGAACCACATCCACTACAACTCATATTTATTATTTAATACTTATAAAAACTATTGTGCATTTGGATACAAAATAAACTAAAAATCGTCATTCTCAACTTGATTGGGAATCTTTTTTACGATTTTTAAGGTAGATTCCTAATAAATTTCTTCGTATACTACGAAATTTTCAGGAATGACGACCAAATGTACAATGATACAAAAATAGCAGAATATTCTATTTAAGCATTATTTCTGCGAAATAATTCTTTTTACATTAATTGATAAGTCCATTAAAGCTACTTTGGCATTTACATTTCGTTCAATTTCGTAGTGCTTGTTGTCTATTAGTTTTTCAATCTCCGCAAACTTATCTAAATCTAGATATTTTAATAGTGCTTTGGCAATTTTAAACTCTTCTTCGTTTAATCTTACTTTATAAGATTGATTGAAATTGAGTTGTAGTGTTTCTCTTAGTACATGCAAAATATATTTGAAAAATGTTTTTATATTTTCTCTACTCATTTTTGAATAGTTGTCTATCCATTTATTTAAAGCATAAGTATTGAACTGTATAGTATGTTTAAACCATTCTTGCAACAACAAAGTATCTTGGTCAATTTCTTTTTCGGTTAGTTGTAGTGCTTCGCTATAATTTCCGTTTGATAAAAAGGCAATGCGTTCTGCTTTTTGTTCGTCAACACCTTTTTGTTTAAGTGCTTCAAAAACAATGGCATCATCAATAGCGTTGATTTTTACAATCTGACACCTAGAATAAATTGTAGATAGAATGGCTTCTTGATTTTCAGCAATTAATATCAATACTGTATTTGGTGTAGGTTCTTCTAGTAATTTTAGTAAGATGTTTCCTTCTTTTTTAAGTGCTTCAGCCATCCAAATAATTTGAATTTTATAAGGAGATTCAAAAGACTTTAAATTTAAGTTTTTGATGATTTGTCTACATTCATCAGCAGTAATATTGCCTTGTTTAGCTTCATCGTTAATGGTACTTAACCACGAAATTTCATCGATATATGGATTGCTAATAACTGCATTTCTAAAAGCTGGCAGATAATCGTTGCTCAACGAAGGTTTATTGCTACCACTTTTTTTAATTACAGGAAAAGTAAAATGTATGTCTGGATGAATTAATTTGCTGGCTTTAACACAAGCAGCACAAACACCACAACTATCATTCTCTGATTTATTGGTACATACAATATACTGAGCAAATGCCAAAGCAATAGGCAAAGCACCAGCACCTAAACTGCTTAAAAATAACTGTGCATGTGGTATTGCATCTTTGTTTACTTGTTGTAAAAGATGTGATTTTACTTTTTCTTGTCCTATTACTTCACTAAATTGCATGGCAAACAAATATAAACCCAAACTTACACATTAGAAATTTATTCCGAAAAAATTCTACTTTATATTTACTTCAGTACTCATTTTTTTATTCTCAATGTAGTTAAAACTACATCTGTGAGAAAAAAACTCCGTGCTTCGTAAATATTTTGCATAATTTCTTCTCATTACAAAGTCTAATATGTAATTTGGGTTTAATGAAAAAAGTAGGACTTATAAGAATAGCTAAATTTAATGCTGCACATAAATTATGGAATGCTGCTTGGACTGTTGAAAAAAACAAGGAAATATTTGGTTTGTGTGCTAATGAAAATTATCATGGACACAATTATGTGCTAGAAGTAAAAGTGATAGGTACTATTGATGCAACTACTGGTTATGTGATAGATTTGAAAACCATCAAACAAATTATTAATGAAACAGTGATGGAAAAATTTGACCATAGAAACCTAAATTTAGATACTGAGGAATTTAAAAACTTAAATCCAACAGTGGAAAATATTATTGTTGTCATCTACGATATGATAAAAGCAAAGCTACCAAAAGACTTAGAACTTCACTTAAAACTTTGGGAAACAGAAAATAATATTGCAGAGTATCCTGTGTAAATTCTTAACAAACATTAATTTTTTATAATCTATAAACTAAAACTTCAGTTTAAGCGTATTATATATAAAACAAAAAGGTAATCCCTTTTGTTTCATAAATATTCATTCTTCTTTATTTTAGGCTTGTTGGGTAGTGCAACGCTACCCAATTGAGCCACTATCTTTTCAGAGAAAATATTTAATCTAAAGCAGCAACACCTGGAAGTGTTTTGCCTTCAAAAAATTCTAGCATAGCACCACCACCTGTAGAAACATAACTTACTTTATCGTTGAGTTGTAATAAATTGATTGCTGCAACAGAATCACCACCACCAACTAAAGAAAATGCACCATTAGCAGTTGCATTTGCTACAGCTTTGGCAATAGCTTCTGTTCCTTTTCTAAAATTTTCCATTTCAAAAACGCCCATTGGTCCATTCCATAAAATAGTTTTAGAATTAGCAATAACTTCATCAAAAGTAGCAATGGCTTTTGTAGCTATATCTAATCCCATCCAATTTTCTGGTATTTCATTGCTCTCTACTGTTTTATAATTGGCATCATTACTAAAAGCATCTGCAATAACACTATCTTCTGGTAAGTAAATATTGACCTTATTTTGCTTGGCTTTTTCTAAAACAGAAAGCGCTAAATCTAATCTATCATCTTCTACTAAAGAATTGCCAATTTTTCCTCCTTGTGCTTTGATGAAAGTATAAGCCATTCCTCCACCAATAATAATATTTTGAGCAATGTTTAAAAGATTCTCAATAATCAATATTTTGTCAGATACTTTTGCTCCACCAATAATTGCTGTTAGTGGTTTTTCTGCTTGATGCAATACTTTGTTCGCATTATCAACTTCTGCTTTCATTAAAAATCCAGCGGTTTTATGATTTTTATCAAAATACTGTGCCATGATAGTTGTACTAGCGTGAGCTCTATGTGCAGTACCAAAAGCATCATTTATATATACATCACCTAAATCGGCAAGTTGTTTAGCGAAGTTAGCATCACCTTTTTCTTCTTCTTTGTAAAAACGCGTATTTTCTAACAATAAAATTTCACCTTGTTTTAAATTTCTACTAGCATCAATTGCTTTTTCGCCAATACAATCATCAATAAATTGTACCGATTGATGCAATAAATCAGCTAAGTGTTTGGCAATTGGAGCTAAGCTTAATGCATCTTTATCAATAGTACCATCAGTATTTAATTTTTTTTGAGGTCTTCCTAAATGCGACATCAAAATTACGCTTCCACCATGATTTAATATATATTCTATCGTAGGAATGGCTGCTTTTATTCTGGTATCATCTGTAATTTGTTTGTCTTGATTTAAAGGAACATTAAAGTCTACTCTTACTAGTACTTTTTTTCCTTCTAAGTTAATTTGATTGATAGAATTCATTTTTTAACGCTTCAGTTCAAGCAAAAATAACACAATATTGGTATTATATTTGTTAATTGAAAATGAAATTATGACTGTTAGCTTATATTATTATCTATTGTATATTTGGATTGGAATTGCCATTATTGCCTTTCCTTTTTTATTGAAAATTACGCAACCTTATGGCAGACATAGCTCTACGAGTTTTGGACCAATGATTGATAATCGTTTGGGTTGGATGATACAAGAAGGTGTTGCTCCTTTTTTTATGTTGTTTTGGTATTTGCAAGGCAGTTTAGAAAAAACATTGCTTAGTCAGATTTTTGTAAGTATTTATGTAGCTCATTATATTTATAGAGGATTTATTTTTCCGATGCGATTAAAAACTAAAGGTAAAAAAATGCCATTAGCCATTTGTTTAAGTGCGGTGTTTTTTAATTTCTGCAATACTTTTTTTCTGGGTTATTATTTAGGAAATATTGGTGGAAATTATTCTAATGATTATTTGTTTTCTTTTCCATTTTTATTTGGTGGATTGATATTTTTAGTAGGATTAATCATCAATCATACTTCAGATAATATTTTAATTAATTTAAGAACAAGTAGCGAAACTGGTTATAAAATTCCGACAGGATTTTTGTTTAAATATGTTTCGTGTCCTAATCACTTTGGAGAAATTGTACAATGGCTTGGTTTTGCAATTATGCTTAATCATTTAGTAGGTTGGAGTTTCTTTATTTGGACAGCAGTCAATTTAATTCCACGAACCTTAGATCATCATAAATGGTATAAGGGGAAATTTGAAAACTATCCGAAAGAAAGAAAAGCAGTAATTCCGTTTGTACTATAGATAACTTCGTCATACTTCCTCGTTAAGACGAGCTTTTATGAAAATTTTATTATAACTGAGCTACCTTTTCAACTAGCTCTGCTAAGCGATTGGTATAGCCAAATTCATTATCGTACCAACCTACAATTTTAATGAGTTGTCCAACTTTCAAGGTCAATCCAGCATCAAAAATACAAGAATGTGGATCGTGTATAATATCACTAGAAACAATAGGATCTTCTGTGTATGCTAAGATATTTTTTAATTCATTTTGAGCTGCTAATTTAAATGCATTATTGATTGCTTCTACACTTACCTCTTCTGTAAACTTGCAATACAGTTCGGTTAGAGAACCAACAATTACTGGAACTCTAACTGCACCACCAGAAATTTTATCTTTAGTTTCAGGCATTACTCTAGATAATGCTTGTGCCGCATTTGATGTTGTAGGAACAATATTTTCGGCAGCTGCTCTAGCTCTACGCCAGTCTTTGTGAATACTATCTTGGAGTTTTTGGTCGCCAGTATAAGCATGAATGGTATTCATTATTGCATTTTCTAGCGTAAAATTATCCATAATAACTTTTACCATAGGCGCCATACAATTGGTAGTACATGATGCATTAGATAAAATAATATCATTAGAAGTAATATCATTATCATTAATGCCCATTACAATGGTTTTGGTTTTATCATCTGCAGGAGCGGAAATGATTACTTTTTTTGCACCAGCTTGAATGTGTAACTGTGCTTTATCATAAGTTCTATAAAATCCAGAACAATCAATTACAATATCAATTTGATCTTCTTTCCAAGGTAATTCGGTAGCATCTTTAATAGCAGTGCACTTAATTTTTTTATTGTCAACAATAATATGTTCCTCATCGGCACTAATAGGAAGATGCCAAGTTCCTTGAGCTGTATCATATTTTAATAGATGAGCTAAGGCATCATTAGGTGCTAAATCGTTACAGGCAACAATTTCTATTTGTGGATGATTCCAAAGTGTTCTAAATAATAATCGACCTATTCTACCAAGACCATTAATTGCAATTTTTGTTTTCATGCGTAAACTTTGTATAAATGTATGATGAGATTTCAATTTTTCAAAAAAAAATGAATTAAGTATTTGTTAGAATAAAAATTACTACTATCTTTGCAACGCTTTTTAAGCAAGACACCTAAAGATGGCCCGTTCGTCTAGGGGTCAGGACGCCAGGTTTTCATCCTGGAAACAGGGGTTCGATTCCCCTACGGGCTACAGTTTTATTTTCAATCCGTTATAATTGATTTTTTTATAGCGGATTTTTATTTTAGCATAATGAGAAGGGGAAATGCTAAAATTCTTTTGCCAAATTTAAATTTCACTAAAGCGATATATCTTAAAAAGTAGCAATGTCTCAAATAGATTGGTTAAATCAATCATAAACATTTAATTTAAAAGATAAATATTTTATTATTTAAATAATAATATTATAATTGATTTTGTTTTCAATAATTTGCTTAACACCTTTAATTCCTCTATCGGTACAAGAAGTAATTAGCATCAATAAAATAATTGCTATGGTTAAACTAATGCTTTCATAGTTGTCTTTATATATTTGGAAATAGGCATTGATATTATTTTACTCTACAAAGATTTTATATAGTCCACTATTAGTATTTAATTCATATTCTGTAGAATCTATGTTTATTTCGTGATATTCTGTAAATGAACAACAGTTTTCTTCTTTTCTTTCTGCATCAACATAAAAATTAAAAATATGATTTCCATCAATAGAAACACTTAAACTTACTATTTCACTTTGCCAACCAATGCCATTAAAGATTAACCAATTAGTAGCGTACTCATTAAAATTATAGTATTCATATATTGTACTATCTAATAAGTTAGTGATTTCAACATCACTTTCATTATATGTGCCATTAGTAAATAAGTTTTCTCCAGTTGTTTTATCTACTATATCAAAATTAAAAAAATTTGGTGGTGTAAAACAAGAGTAATCATCACACTTATGCTTTTTACAACTTATCGTAAAAATTGTAAATAATATAAACAATAAATTTATTCTTTTCATCTAACAAAAATAATATTTCAAATATAAGTGTATTAATTAAATATTATAGCATACACAAACATTTCCTACAACCTAATCTTGGCACAAATTAAACTCGTAGCAATGGCTGCATTCAACGATTCTGCTTGTCCAATTTTTGGAATTGTAATAATGTGTTGTGCTAAATCAACTAAATTAACTTTTACACCATTGCCTTCATTGCCAATCAATAAAATACCTTTTTTAGGAAAATCAATCGTAGTATAGTTAACGCCTTGCATATCTGCTACAAATATTGGTAAAGTAGTAGTACTTAAGAAATCAATCAAATCTATATAACAAATTTTTACTCGAGCAATAGACGCCATAGTTGCTTGTACTACTTTCTGATTGTAAACATCAGCACAGTTTTCAGAACATACAATTTGCGAAATACCAAACCAATCTGCAATTCTAATAATCGTGCCTAAATTTCCAGGATCTTGAATTTCATCTAATACAATAATCCAATCAGTAGTTACAATTTCGGTAGCTTCTTGTGGCGTAAAACTAAATTCTGCCAAGCAATTATTAGGTGTTTTTAATCCACTCATTTTTTTCAATTCGCTACTATTCACCAAAGTATGTGGTACATCTGCAAATATTTCCAACAAGTGTTTGTCATTTTCTAGCAAAAACAAATTTTTTAGCACTATTTTTGAATGTATTAATTCTTTTATAATTTTCTCACCTTCAGCAATAAAGGATAGAAATTTATAACGGTATTTTTTACTTTTGAGTGCGTTTATATGTTTAATTACAGCTTTAGATACCATTTCTTGTTAAAGTACTTTGCAAAAGTAGCAATTCTACTATTAATCTTAACACTAAATGCATGTAGTGCTACCAAACATGTACTTAAAGATGATGAAAGTTTACTAGTAAGTAATTCAATAGATTTACAATACAAAGGCGAAAACATTGATGATAAAGCGTCTATTAAAGAAAATCTAGCCAAACAAGTAGTCTATAATCAGCAACCCAACAAAAAGTTTTTAAATTTCTTTCGATTAAAACTAGGTATTTACGCTTTATCTTATAAAAGAAAACAAAAAGACAATTACGAAGAAAAATTAGCACGAAAAAAAGAAAAAAAACAAAATAAACTAGATAAGAAAAGTGAAAAATATAAGGCAAAAGGCAAAACTTATAAAATTGTAGACAAACAGCTAAGTGTAGATAACATTAGTGATTTTAGTGGAGAACCACCAGTACTTTTTGATTCTACGACTATTTCAACTTCGGTAAACAGAATGAAAAATTACTTATTCTATCATGGCTTTTTTCACAATGATGTTTCATACAACTATCAAACAAAAAAGAAAAAAACGACAGTTACCTATCATGTAAAACCTAATGATGCTTTTAAAATTAGAAATGTATATAGACAAACTGAAGATTCTACATTGAAAGACTTAATACTAATTGGCGAAAAAGATGCTTTTATTAAACCAGGCGATGTTTTTGATATTGAAAATGTAAACTTAGAAAGAGAACGAATTACCAATATAATTTTGAATGAAGGATACTATACTTTTAGAGAAGATTTTATCATTCTAAAACTAGACAGTACCATTGGCAATAATATGATTGATTGCTACATTGTAGTTAAAAATGAAGTAGATGCATCGATACATACGAAATATAATTATTTAGAAGTAAATTATAATATTAATTATAATAATAAAATATTTTCTTATCAGGTAAAAAACACAGACTTTTTAAAAGATACTATTTGCGATGTTTACTACAAAGTTTTAAAAAACACAGTGCTTCCTAGAATTTTAGCTCAAAAATTAAGAATAAAACCTGGCGATTTGTATAGCGAAAAAAGTGAAGTTGCTACTAGAAACAATTTATATGGACTAGGTGTATTTAAATTTATCAATATAAAGCATGACCCATTTTCTTTCTCGCCAGAAGAAATGGGATTAATTACCACTATTGATTGCGAACCTGCAAAACGAAATACTTTTGGTTCTCAATTAGAAGTTAATACCAATGCTACAAGCACACTTGGATTTAATTTAGTAGGCACTTATACCAACAGAAATGTATTTAATACAGCAGCTAAATTATATGTAAATGCTAGTACAGGTATCGATTTTCAACTAAAACAAAGAACAGATAATGGCATAAAACTAAGTCCAATAAACGCAATTAATTTAAATTTAGAAACCAAAATATCATTAGCAAGAATTTTTCCTAAAATAAAAAAAGTACAGTGTGCTGCAGATAAAAAATACAACGAAAAGACAAATATAGGTTTTAATTATAATTATCAAAAAAGAATTCAATTATATTCTATACATACTTTTAATTTAAATTACGGATATGAGTGGTATAATGATAAATATAGACATCTATTTACACCTTTAGGTTTAACTTATGTCAGACCTACAAGTATATCTGATTCATTTCAAAATAGATTAGATTCAAATATTATATTACAAAGAAGTTTCGACCAACAATTTATTTTAGGACAAGATTATACTTTTCTATATACTAACCAACAAATAAATGTGGGTAAATATAAAAATCACTTTTTCTTTAGAGGAAATATAAATTTGGCAGGAAATATATTAATGGCATTCTCATCATTAACCAATAAAGATAAAAACAAACCATATAAACTCTCTAAAATACCTTTTGCTCAATACATTCGCTTAGAAGCAGAGCCAAAATACTTCTTCAATTTTAAAAGAGGTCAAGCTTTGGGTTTAAGATTTTTTGGTGGTATAGGTATTCCTTATGGTAACTCTTACTACGATAATAGTAGAATATTACCTTATGTAAAACAGTTCTATGCTGGTGGCCCAAACTCACTCAGAGCATGGCAATTTAGACAAATTGGTCCTGGTGGATATAATTTTCACAACACCAATGTTAGTCAATTAGACCAAACTGGTGATATTCGTTTAGAATTAAATGCAGAATATAGATTTAATATTTATAAATATTTTAAAGCTGCACTTTTTTCAGATGCGGGAAATATTTGGCTGATTAAAAAAGATGAAAACAGACCAAATGCAGAGTTTAATGTTAAACGATTTGGTAAAGAATTAGCTTGGGATGCTGGTATTGGCATGCGTTTAGACTTAAGTTTTTTTATTATTCGTTTTGATGTTGGTGTTCCACTACACGATCCAAGTTTTGATAAAGGTCATCGTTGGATTGGACAAATTATTAAAGACAGAAAAGACTATATCGAAACACAAAGAGAATTAGAACCATCTTTAAGTAAAAAGTATATTCGTAAAAACGATTTAGGTAATCTTCTAGGATTTAATATTGCTATCGGTTATCCATTTTAATTATTTTATATGATTAAAAATACACTTCTTATATTATTGATTGCTTTACTACAAGCTGGATTTAGCCAAACCTATCAACCAACTTACAATATCGATTTTATTGATAACGGCGTTCAAAAAAAGTTTCCATTGGTTGGTGGACTTTCCTACATTCAAATTGCAAATGTAGATGTAAACAATAATGGCATTGAAGATTTAGTAGTCTACGATGTATATTCAAACAGAATAGAAGTGTTTAGAAACAGTGGTATAAACAACAGCATTCACTACACTTACGACACTATAGACTATGGTTTTCCAAATAATTTAGGTGGTTGGGTTTTATTTGAAGACTACAATTGCGATGGCATCAAAGATTTATTTACAGCTAATCAAGAAGAAGGTTCTATTAGTGTTTACAAAGGATATTATTCAAACAATAAAATGAATTATACTTTATCTTATTATAAATTAAATACACTTTCTATTTCTGGAAATATCAATCTATACAATATATCTATCGACAAACCAGCTATTTATGATGTAGACCAAGATGGCGATTTAGACATTCTTTCGTTCAATACAAGTGGCACGAGAATAGTATATTATAAAAACCAAAGCGTAGAACTAAATTTACCTTGCGATTCTTTACAATATAAAACCAACGATTTTTGCTGGGGAAATATCTCAGAAGGAACTTCTTCTTCTGTTATAACATTTAGAGATACATGCGATGGTAAATTTCTTAGAATTGCTAATCCAAATAACATCAAACACGCTGGTTCATCTATTACATTAAAAGATTTAAACAATGATGGTTTGGCCGACTTATTATTATCTGATGCATCTTATAACAATATAAATTTAACATATAATGTAGAAAGTCATGATTATGCGAGTTTTTTATCACTTACTAACGATTTTCCTACTGCTAATCAAAAAGTAGATATTGCTTCGTTACCCAATGTAAATTTTGTTGATATTAACAACGACACAGAAGAAGACATGGTAGTTGCCAACTTTTCAGATTATCTTATCAATAAAGACAATATATGGTATTACCAAAAAAATAATACAAGCAATACTCTTGATTTTACACTCCAAAATAAAAACTTTTTACTAGAAGATATCGTAGATGTTGGTAATAATTCTTATCCATTATTTTTAGATTATAATAATGATGGATTGCAAGATATTTTAATTGCATCTGGTGGAATTAAAAGCACTAACGAAGTTAACAGTACTTACAAAATTAAATTATATAAAAATATAGGAAGTATAATTCAACCAATCTATAATTTAGTTAACGACGATTATTTAAATATTAGTACTCTACAACTTACAGAAATTTCACCATGTCTTGGAGATATAGACAATGATGGAGATGATGACCTAATTATAGGTACAACCAATATAATTGATGGACTAATATTTTGGTGGGAAAATACAGCAAATGCCAATGAAGCACCAATATTTACTTATAGAAATATACTATTAAAAAACAGCAATAACCAAATAGAAAAAGTAGGTTCTTCGCCAAAACCAAGTGTATACGATTTAAATAATGATAATCTAAACGACTTAATTATAGGAATAAGTGCTGGAAGATTGCTATATTATCAAGCCAATAACAACAATTTATCTTTTACTAAGATAAGTGATACCTTATCTGGAATTGATGTTAGAAATACTTCAATTAGTCAATACGCTGGCTTTGCTTATCCAACTTTTGCAGATATAGATAATAATGGTATTACTGATTTAGTATTAGGTTCTTATTACAATGGTGTACAAATTTACTACGATTATCTATTACATTACACCAACAACAACTTGCAAGCAGATGCAGTAATTAATAATAAAAATATAGAACGCTCAACACCTACTTGTATCGACTTAAACAACGACCAACAAATGGAAATTTTAATTGGCAATAAAGTTGGTGGTTTATTATGTTATTCTACTACGCCAAATCTATTTATTAATACTTTTGAAGATAAAAGAATTCCAACAATATTTGTTTATCCAAATCCAGCAACTGATTATATATCAATACATAATAATATCAATATTAATTCCTATGAAATATTTGATATTTTAGGTAAAAACTGGAAATCTGCTACTAGTATCTTTCAGAATAAAATAAATATTAACTTATTACCAAAAGCTTGTTATATTATTCAAATTACAGACATCAATCAAAATAAATACCTAGCAAAATTTATCAAGCAATAATAAAAGCTTGTTTTGTTTTTTAAACAAATAAGTATATTAGAAAGAAAATAAGTATCTATTTTTTACTTTTGCACCATGCAACAACTATTTCCTACAATTGGCATTATTGGTGGTGGTCAATTAGGTAAAATGTTATTAGAACAAACCATGCTTTGGCAAGTTCCAACAATTGTATTAGACCAAGATGCACATTGTTCAGCTGCACCATATGCTCACGAATTAATTATAGGAAGTATTACCGATGAAAATGCTATCGAAGTACTCGCCAATCAGTCTGATATTCTTACTTTCGAGATTGAGCATATCAATGTAAATAAGTTATTGTCATTGCATCAACAAGGAAAAAAAATAATTCCTTTTCCAAGCGTTTTAAATATCATTAAAGATAAATCCAAGCAAAAACAATTTTATAAAGAAAATAATATACCAACTGCACCTTTTGTAATAGTAGACAATAAACAAGCACTACTACAACATTTAGATTATCTACAACAACATCATCAAAAAGTAGCTGTAAAAACTTGTACTGGTGGTTACGATGGGAAAGGTGTTTTTATTACTTCTATCGATGCATTAAAATCTGATATTAATAGCATTCCGTTTGATGGTGCTTTAATGGTAGAATCTTTCGTCAATTATACTAAAGAGTTAGCTGTAATTGTAGCAAAAGATACGAAAGGCAATATCAAAACCTATCCTTGTATAGAAATGGAGTTTGATGAGCACAGTAATTTAGTTGCTTTTTTAGTTTCACCAGCAGATATTAATCCAACAATTGAGAAGAAAGCACAACAAATTGCACTACAAGCAGTACAAGCATTTGATAGTCCAGGTTTATTTGCCGTAGAACTTTTTTTAACAGATGATGATGACATACTTGTCAACGAAATTGCACCACGACCACATAATTCTGCTCATCATACCATCGAAGGTTTTTATACTTCGCAATACGAGCAACTCATTAGAATTTTGTTAGATATGCCTTTAGGCAATACCGAAATGATTATGCCATGTGCTATGATTAATATTGTAGGAACGAATAAAGGCAGTGGAGCATACCAATTAAAACATTGGGAAACACTCAATAGCATGACTGGCGTTTATGTACATTTGTACGGAAAACAAGAAAGTAAACCAAACAGAAAGTTAGGACACATTACGATAATTCATCCAGATAGAACAAAAGTTTTGGAATTAGCACAAAAAGTAAGAACTTTAACCGAAATAGAAATCATCAATGAATAAACCAGTAGCAATAATAATGGGTTCTGACAGCGACAATAGCGTTATGCGTGAAACTGCTCTACTTTTAGATGAATTGGGTATTGCTTACGATTATCGTATTATTTCTGCACACAGAACACCACAAGCTATGTACGATTTTGCTTCAACGGCTCATAAAAATGGTACAAAAGTCATTATTGCTGGTGCTGGTGGTGCTGCTCATTTACCAGGAATGGTTGCAGCAATTTCGCCATTACCTGTAATTGGTGTGCCTGTAAAATCAAGTAATTTAAGTGGCGTAGATTCTATTTTATCAATAGCACAAATGCCAGCAGGTGTTCCTGTAGCTACTGTAGCAATAAATGGTGCAAAAAATGCAGGCATATTAGCAGCACAAATTTTAGCTACGCATGATGTTACTCTACTTCAAAAAATAATAGCATACAAAGAACAGTTAAAACAAATGGTTGAAGATAAAAACAAAGACTTCAAACCATAATTGAACTTTTAGTAGCCAATTATTGTTTATAACCAAAAGAAAGATAAATAAGTTATGATTTTTATAAGCGACACAGCAAAGAAAAGAGTAGAACAAATTTGGCAACAAGACCAGTTGACTAGTGATTATTTTGTTCGTGTTTCTGTAAACAGTGGTGGTTGTAGTGGTTTATCGTATGATATGAAGTTTGACAATGAAAATAAAGTTGGCGACGAAATTTTTGAAGACAAAGGCATTAAGTTAGTAGTTGATGCAAAGAGCTTGTTATACTTATTAGGTACTACTTTAGATTTTTCTGAAGGATTAGATGGCAAAGGATTTTATTTTAACAATCCAAATGCTAGTAGAACTTGCTCTTGTGGCGAAAGTTTTAGTTTGTAATGTATGCAAACCTATATTTCAATTTTAAGAGGTATTAATGTAAGTGGACACAGAATTATTAAGATGGACGCATTAAAAAAAATGTGTGCTGACTTAAAATTTGAAAACATTAAAACTTATATACAAAGTGGAAATATTGTTTTTCAGGCAAACGAAAAAACAACTCAAGCTATAAGTGAAATTTTAAAAACTAATATTGAAAAAATATTTGGCTTTGATGTTCCTGTTATAACATTAACACAAACAGAGTTAGAAAAGATAGTTAACTCAAATCCTTTCTTAAATGATAAATCAAAAGATTTGGCATTCTTTCATATCACATTCTTATCAGAAAAACCAAAAACTGAATACACAGAACTACTAAAACAAATAAATTTAAAAAATGACCAATTTAAAATAATAGATAAAGCACTTTATTTATATTGTCCAGATAGTTACAGCAATTCTAAACTAACTAATAGTTTTATAGAAAGTAAATTAAAAGTAACAGCTACAACAAGAAATTGGAAAACAGTCAATCAACTCTTAAAAATGACAATGAATTAATTTCTAAGCATTAAAGGAATTTTATTTTATCTGAATGCAAGCAGAATATGCTCTTGTGGCGAAAGTTTTAGTTTGTAAGATTAACAAAAGCACATCATATTTCATTTCAAAGTTCAACTAATTTACACAAAAAATTAGCAGTAAGTATTTCTATAATTAATAACAATTAACTATTTTTAGTGATATAAATTTAGAAACATGAAATTTGTTATCATAACCTTAGTCAGTATTGTATTTTCATTTCAAATCATTCAAGCAGCAGAAAACACTAGCTTACCTTACTCTTTGCGTTCTGCTGTCGATGAATCTTTAGCTCCATTTTATCATGGTGTCGCTTCTGGCGATCCAACTCCAAATGCTGTAATTATATGGACAAGAGTAACTACAGAAGATTTGGCTGGAACTGTTAACGGAACTTGGCGAATGGCTACCGATACACTTTTTAATAATGTAGTACAATCTGGCACATTTACAACAGACAGTACAAGAGATTTTACAGTTAAAATAGATGTAACTGGTTTACAACCTTACTCGTGGTATTTCTATGAATTTATTGTTGATGGCAAACACTCTTTAACTGGACGAACTAAAACAGCACCAGTTGGTGGTGTTGACCAATTGCGATTTGCCTTTGTTTCTTGTTCTAATTATGTGTCTGGTTATTTTAATGGTTACGATAGAATTTGGGAAAGAAATGACATTGACGCAGTACTTCACTTAGGAGATTATATCTACGAAAACAACTCTGGCTATTTGTTTGATATTAGAACTGACCAAGAACCACAAAAAGAAATCATTACACTCGAAGATTATCGTTTAAGACATTCTACTTATAAACTAGATAAATCGTTGATGCGTTTACACCAACAGTTTCCTTTTATTTGTGTTTGGGACGACCATGAAACAACCAACAATTCCTATACTACAGGTGCCGATAATCATACGCCATCTACCGAAGGATCTTGGGATGTAAGAAAACATGCTGCTCAAGTAGCTTACGATGAATGGATTCCAATTCGCTATCCAGAAAGTGATGATATCAATAAGATATGGCGTAAAAAATCATATGGCGATTTGGCTGATGTTTTTATGTTAGATACTCGATTGTATGATAGAGATAAACAGAATAGCGATTTAATTAATGATACTTCTAGACATTTACTAGGTCCAGAACAATTAAATTGGTTAAAAAATGAACTCATTAACTCTACTGCTACATGGAAAATCTTAGCACAACAGGTAATGATGGGACAGTTAAATCCGTTTGGCATTGTATTAAACGACGACCAATGGGATGGCTATCAAGCAGAAAGAAAAAGACTGTATGATATAATACTAGATAATAACATACAAAATGTTATTGTATTAACTGGTGATATTCATACTGCTTGGGCAATGGATTTACCATATAATCAAAATAACTATAATAAAAATACAGGACAAGGTTCCGTAGCCGTAGAATTTGTTACTACAAGTATTAGTTCTCCAGCATCTCCAATTCCATTACCACCAGTATATCAAATCATCAAAACTATTTTGCCACATATTAAATATGTAGACTTAAGTAAAAAAGGATATGGTTTATTAAACTTAGAACCTACGCAAGCACAAGCAGACTTTTATTCTGTTCCAAGAGTAGATCAACTAAATCCAAATCAAAGATGGGAAGCTGGTTATTATACAGACATTGGTACAAGATGGATAAGAAGAGATACCGTACCAACTCAACAAATTGCACCAAAAATGTACTATGCTCCTTTTACACCATTACAAGAAGTTAATACTGGTATTAAACCAAACAACAATGACTTTATTGTGTTGAGTATATATCCAAATCCTGTACAAAATGACTTGTTTATTCAATACAATTTAAAACAATCAACAGATGTAAATTTATTGGTTTACGATATAGGCGGCAAGCAAGTCATCAATAAAAATTTAGGATATAATTCTGCTGGCTTACATAATATTCAAGTAGATTTAGACCACTTAGCCAATGGTGCATACAAAGTAGTTTTACAAAGCAAAGATGGATTTATAGAAAAAACAGTTGAAAAAATGTAATTCTTTCGTATATTTATTATAACAAACCTATTATTTTAATTTGTAGGCAACAAATCTAAATATTTTATCTTTTGAAGAAGTATTTTAGCTGAATTTCTTATCATTTTTCTGCTTAATAAAAATTTAACACCAAAATTAAACTGATTATCAATAGGTTACAAAGGTGTAATTTTTATTTTCTATTAAAACAGATAAATATTCAAAATTAAAAGAGTACTTTTGCAGTCCAAAAATTAATATTAAAATTTTTTAGAGTGAAAGCATTAAGTTATAAAACAAAAACGGTTACGCCAAGAGAAGTACAACAAAAATGGTACTTGGTAGATGCCGAAAACAAAACAGTAGGTAGACTAAGCTCTGAGATTGCTAAAATCTTACAAGGAAAAAACAAACCTTCTTACACACCTAATATCGATACTGGCGATTTCGTTGTAGTTATCAATGCAGAAAAAGTAAAATTTACTGGTAATAAACTATACGACAAAAAATATATTCGTCATACAGGGTATCCAGGCGGACAAAGAGAAATGACTCCAAAAGAAGCATTAGACAAAAAACCAACTTTTATTTTAGAAAATGCAATTAAACATATGTTGCCTAGTACAAAATTAGGAAGAGCAATGTATAAAAAATTAAGTGTATATGCAGGTAGCGAACATCCACATGCAGCACAAAATCCTCAACCATTAAACATATAACATGGCAAATAAAGTAAATTTAATCAACGGCTTAGGCAGAAGAAAAAATGCTATTGCAAGAGTTTATCTTCAAACAGGTAATGGTAAAGTTACCATCAACGGTAAAGATATCGAAGACTATATCAATTTAAAATTCTTAAGAGATAGAGCTTTAAGACCTTTAGCAGTTACAGAACAAGATGGCAAATACGACATCTTAGTAAATGTAAAAGGTGGTGGTATCAAAGGACAAGCAGAAGCTATTTCTTTAGGTATCTCAAGAGCATTAATAAAAATTGATGAAGAATTAAAACCTGCTCTTAAAGCCGAAAAATTAACCACTCGTGATCCAAGAATGGTTGAAAGAAAGAAATTTGGTCAGAAAAAAGCGAGAAAAAGCTTTCAATTTAGTAAAAGATAATATTAATCCATCATTCAAAAAAATTATAGAATGTCTAAAATATCTCAACAAGAACTATTGGATGCAGGTGTACACTTCGGTCACCTTAAAAAGAAATGGAATCCAAAAATGTTACCTTATATTTTCATGGAGAAAAAAGGTATTCACATTATAGACTTAAATAGAACACAAGAAAAATTAGAAGAAGCTGGTGCTGCACTTAAATCAATTGCAAAATCTGGTAGAAAAATTTTATTTGTGGCTACAAAAAAACAAGCTAAAGATATTGTAGCTCAAGCAGCACAAGAAATCAATATGCCTTTTGTTACCGAAAGATGGTTGGGTGGTATGCTAACAAACTTTGTTACTATCAGAAAATCTATCAAGAAAAAACAAAACATAGAAAAAATGTTGTCTGATGGTAATGTAACCAACATCACTAAAAAAGAAAGATTAATACTTTCTCGTCAACAACAAAAATTAGACAAAGTGTTAGGTGGTATCGAAAACTTACCAAGAACTCCAGCTGCTTTGTTTATGGTAGATATCAATCACGAGCATATTGCACTAGCAGAAGCTAAAAAATTAGGTTTAAGAACTTTTGCAATGGTAGATACAAATGCAGATCCAAACTTAGTAGACTTTCCAATTCCTGCTAACGACGATGCTACAAAATCTATTAAAGTAATTACGCAATACATCGTAGATCAAATTAAAGACGGTTTAGCAGAAAGAAAAAAAGATAAAGATGCAATGCAATCAGCTCAAGAAGAAAAAGCTAAACCAGAAGAAACAAAAACAGAAGAATAATTTTAATCAAAACAAAAAAATATCATCATGTCAGTTACAATAACAGCAGCAGATGTAAATAAATTAAGACAAGAAACAGGTGCAGGTTTAATGGACTGCAAAAAAGCTTTAGTAGAAACAAACGGAAATTTTGAAGAAGCTATAGACTACCTTAGAAAAAAAGGTGCTAAAATTGCAGCTAACAGAGCAGAAAGAGAAGCTAACGAAGGTGTAGTAGTAGCAATTACTACTGAAGATGGAAAATTTGGTGTAGCAGTAAACTTAAGTAGCGAAACAGATTTCGTTGCTAAAAACGAAGACTTCATCAACTTAGCAAAATCTATTGCAGATGTAGCTTTAAACAACAGAATTAAATCGGTAGAAGCATTAAACGAACAACAATTAGATGGCGTAACTATCAAAGATAAATTGCTAGATACTGTTGCTAAGATTGGCGAGAAAATCGAAGTAAAAAAATACGAATTCATGGAAGGCGAAGGCATCGTTCCTTATATTCACATGGGTTACAGAATGGGTGTTTTAGTAGAGTTAAACAAAGCGTTAAACGATGCTAACACTGCTGTAGGTAAAGATGTAGCAATGCAAATTGCGGCTATGGCTCCAATCGCTGTAGATGCATCTGGTGTGTCTGATGAAATGAAAGACAGAGAAAGACAAATTGCATTAGAAAAAGCAAAAGAAGAAGGTAAACCAGAGCAAATTTTAGATAAAATTGCTGATGGTGCTGTAGCTAAAATGTTGAAAGAAGCTACATTACTAACGCAGCCATTTGTTAAGAACAACAAGCAAACGGTTGATGAATATGTAAAGTCGGAAGATAAAGATTTGGCTATCGTAGATTTTAAACGAGTTACTTTAGCGTAATAAATTTTAAAGAGAGCTTTTTTAGCTCTCTTTTTTTTTGCTATTTTTATAAAACCAAAAAAAATGACACAACAACCAATCAAAAGAATTTTACTTAAACTTAGTGGCGAAGCACTAATGGGCGAAAAAGGTCATGGCATCAATCCAGAAACTTTAAACCAATTTGCCGATGAAATTGTAAGCGTTATCAAAGCAGGTTATCAAGTCGGAATTGTTGTTGGTGGTGGCAACATTTTTCGTGGTTTACAAGCAGACAGCATTGGCATAGAAAGAGCTCAAGGCGATTATATGGGAATGTTGGCTACAGTTATCAATGGTATGGCATTACAAGGTGCTTTAGAAGCTAAAGGCATTTACACTCGACTAATGTCTGCACTTGATGTATCTCAAGTATGCGAACAATATATTAGAAGAAGAGCCATTCGTCATCTCGAAAAAGGAAGATGTATTATTATTGTAGCAGGAACTGGTAATCCATTTTTCACTACAGATACAGCAGCTGCACTTAGAGCCAACGAAATAGAAGCCGATGTCATTTTAAAAGGCACTAATGTAGATGGTGTATATTCTGCCGATCCAAAAAAAGATCCAAATGCAATAAAATACGAAAAAGTTTCTTTTGATGAAGTCATGCAGAAAAACATCAGAGTAATGGACCAAACAGCTTTTGCTTTGTGTAAAGAAAATAATATGCCAATCATCGTTTTTGATATTCATACAAGAGGCAATATATTAAGAGTTTTACAAGGCGAAAATATTGGTACCTTTATCAACTAAAATAACAATACAATGAAAAAATTACTCATCATCTTATCTGTAGCAATGCTATGGTCATGTTCAAAAGACAAAAGCTATGAAGAACCTTACGAAGAACAAGTCAGTAAAATTGCGTTTGGCTCTTGTTCTAATCAAATAGGAGATAAAGGAATTTTTAATACCATTGTCGATAAAAATCCAGACTTGTATATTTCTATGGGTGATGCAGTTTATGCCGACAATCCTTTAAATGCAGATTATGGAGAATGGTTTGATTTACAGTATAATTTATTAGCAGCAGATGCGGCGTTTAAAAATCTAAGAAGAAATGTACCTATGATTGCAACTTGGGACGACCATGATTATGGTACAAATAATGCTGGAAGAGAATTTCCTTATAAATATGTTGCTAAAAATAAATTTGTACAATTTTGGCAAGTACCAAGTAGTCAAGATATATACGGACACAATGGTGTTTTTTCTACTTATAATTATGGCGATGAAGCACATCGAGTACAAGTAATTTTATTAGATACTAGATGGTTTAAAGATTTTATTGGTGGCGAACCAATACAACCTACACTAGATAGTGCTAAAGGATTACTAGGTGAAGAACAATGGACTTGGCTAGAAAATGAGCTAAAGAAACCAGCTAAAATTAGAATTATTGGCTCTAGTACACAACTTTGTATCGAAGCAAATGGCTGGGAATCTTGGGCAAACTATCCAATAGAACTGGATAGATTTTTTAGCTTGATTAGAAAAACGCAAGCCAATGGTGTATTTGTTATTAGTGGCGATGTACACTATGCAGAATTAAGTATGCGTCAACCAACAGGCAATTATCCAATTTACGATTTAACTTCTAGTGGATTAACGCATACAGAAAATAGTTTAGCTACAAATAGTTATAGAATTGGTGATGGATTTAATGACTTAAACTTTGGAATGATAAACATCAATTGGAATGCTAGTCCAATAGAAATTAGTTTAGAAATTTATGACAAAGCAGGTACACAACAAATCCAAAAAACAATCAACTTAAACGAAATTAGTTTCTAAGTATCTATTAAAATGAAAATTACACATATAGGATTTATTGTGTTATTGCTTACAACCGCTTGTTCTACACAAAAGCAATTACAAAAAACAAGCAATATAAAAACCAACTTACAAGTTGAAGCAATAAATCTAAGTGAAAACTTTACTACACTAGCTTCGCAAAACGACGAAGTCTTTATTATTGTACTACAAGGCAACAAAGACAGTGCTACCGTAATTCATAAAACATATACTATTTTCGACTATAACAAATCTTCTTACGAAACAGTACTTGCATTAAAAAAGTTCAATAATGACGATATGCTTGCAGTAGTACTAATTGAAGAAGATACAGGCATAAGTTTAGACGCAATTTCTAAGAAAGTTAGCAATAATTTTGCAGCACTACAATCTGCCTATCAAAATAAAGATTACGCATCAACCTATGATATTTTAGCAGATGATGATTTACTAGGAATAGCAATATTTACCAAAAAAGAGTTACTACAAAAAAATGGTACATTACTTAGCATCAAAGGCAGTCGCTTATTAGACAAATACAATTACAGCGTTCACCTACAATAATGATATATTCGTGATTTGCCATTAGATCAATAATCACTTGTTTTTCATATATTGAGCGATAGTGAAATATCTCATTATACTGTCGTCATGCTCTGAGCAAAGCAAAAGCATCTCCAACACTTACTGAACTCGTTTCAGCATCTACTTAGCAAACAAACCAAAACGGTCAACCTATTTCAGGGACGGACAACTACTAACCAATGACTAATTCCAAATGACTAATAAATAACTTATCTTTATTGCATGGATAATAGAAGCATTGCACAACACTTCGATTTGTTGGCAAAACTAATGGAATTACACGACGAAAATCCTTTTAAATACAAAAGTTACAACTTTGCGGCTCGACATATAAAAAACATAGCAACGCCTTTGCAAAATCTAAATATCAATGAATTAGAACAAATAGAAGGCATTGGAAAAGCAATTGCAGCCAAAATTTTTCATTTATGTCAAACTGGTCACTTAGATTTACTAGACAAATATTTACAAGTTACGCCAAGTGGTGTCGTAGATTTGTTGGCAATAAAAGGCATTGGTCCAAAAAAGATTCGTTTGCTTTGGCAAGATTTAGAAATTGAAAGCATAGGCGAATTGTATTATGCTTGTAAAGAAAATCGTTTAATTACGCTAAAAGGATTTGGTGCTAAAACACAACAAAATATCTTAGAACAAATAGAGTTTCTACAACAAAATGCCAACTCGTTTTTATATGTTACTTTAGAAAATTTAGCGTTGGAGATTATTGAAGAACTACAAACCGAATACAGTTTTCCAATTCAACTTTGTGGCAACATCAGACGATTATTTCCTATTCTAGAACAGATTGATATTTTAATAGCTACAACAAATAATGATATTCAATCTACTATAAAAAACAAATATCAACAATATCCAATTCAACTTCATTTTTGTTCTGAAGATAATTTTACATTTGAATTATTTAAACTTTCATCTGATGAAAGTCACTTCAATAAAGTTAAGGAACAACTCAATAGCAAAACAGATTTTGAAAGTGAACAACAGATTTATGAAACTGCAAAACTACCATTCATTATTCCAGCACTAAGAGATAATCATTTAGAATGGAAATTAATAGAAAATAATCATATAGATAAAATAATTAAATTTTCAGACATCAAAGGTGTAGTACACAATCATAGTAAATACAGCGATGGTAGTAATACCATTACAGAAATGGCTCAAGCATGTATTGACTTAAATTATGAGTATTTAGTAATGTCTGATCATAGTCAGAGTGCTTTTTATGCTAATGGATTAAAAGAAAATGATATCATCAAACAACATCAAGAAATAGATAAACTCAATCAAAATATTTCTCCATTTAAAATATTTAAAAGTATTGAAAGTGATATTTTATACGATGGAAGATTAGATTATCCTAACGAAATTTTAGCTCAGTTCGATTTAATCATCGCATCGGTTCACAGTCAACTCAATATGCAAGAAGACAAAGCCATGGAACGGCTTATCAAAGCGATTGAAAATCCATACACTACAATTCTTGGTCACATGACTGGTAGATTGTTGTTGAGTAGAAAAGGATATCCAGTCAATCACAAAAAAATTATAGATGCTTGTGCTGCTAATAGAGTAGTAATTGAAATTAATGCCAATCCACATCGTTTAGATATTGATTATACTTGGATAGATTACTGCATGGAAAAAGGTGTTTGGATAAGTATCAATCCAGATGCACACAACATTAATGGCATAAAAGACATTCGCTATGGTGTAAATGTAGCTCAAAAAGGTGCTTTACTCAAAGAGATGACACTCAATGCGTTAAATTTACCAAAATTTGAAGCTTGGTTAAAAGAAAATAAAAAGTGGTAGCGTATATTTGTGAAAAATAATTGAATGAAATATTTAACCTTATTCGTAATTGTACTACTCTCGTTTACAGCTTGTAATTCAAAAGAAAAAGCAGAACAAAGAGAAAGAGAGCAAAAGTATAAAGCAATGAAAGAAGATTATCAAAGGAAATTTGATTCTACTGTAAAAGCTCAAGCATTCGATTCTTCAAGTCCATATTTTGTAGATACTGTTAACCAAAAAATTACTTCAATTAAATTTGAACAAGAAATATATAATTTTGGAAAAATGATTGAAGGCGATACATTAAAAGATATTATGATTTATACCAACACAGGTAAATATCCTTTAATTATTAAAAATGCTTGGGGAAGTTGTGGCTGTACACAACCAGAGTTTTCTACTGAACCATTAGCACCAGGAAAATCAGATACTATTGTAGTTGGATTTAATTCTAAAAATAAAGTAGGCAATAATACCAAATCTATTATGATTGATGCCAATACCAATCCACGAATTACTACAGTACAATTTAGTGTAAAAGTGAAAGCCAAGTAATTTGAAAAACTATTTAAGCTTAGTCAAATTTTCGCATACCATTTTTGCAATGCCATTTGCAATGATTGGTTTTACTTTAGGTTTATATTATAGTATAATATATGATCCTACTATTAGAGAGAATTCAAACAGTTATTATCTATTAAAGTTTATATTAGTACTTGTTTGTATGATTACTGCTCGCAATGCAGCGATGGCTTTTAATCGTTGGGCAGACAGACAACAAGATGCACTTAATCCTAGAACAGCGATTAGAGAAATTCCTAGTGGCATCATCAGCGAAAAAAATGCATTGGTATTTGTAGTAATTAACTGTGTTGTTTTTATTATAAGTACATTTTTTATTAATAGATTATGTTTTTATTTATCGCCAATTGCTTTGTTGGTAGTTTTAGGATATAGCTATACCAAAAGATTTTCGTTTTTGTGTCATTTAATTTTAGGTATTGGATTGGGTTTAGCTCCAGTTGGAGCTTTTGTTGCAGTAACAGGAAAATTTGGAATAGTTCCAGTACTATTAGGAATTGTAGTAATGCTTTGGGTAAGTGGCTTTGATATTATTTATAGTTTACAAGACGAACAGTTTGATAAAGACAATAATTTCTTTTCTATTCCTGCGAAGTTTGGCTATCAAAATGCAGTGTCTATATCAGTAATTTTACACATATTTGTAATTGGATTATTAGTTTTTATTGGTGTGTTTGGTAATTTTGGTTTGCTCTATTGGATAGGAACTGTTGTCTTTGCTTGTCTGTTAATTTATCAACATGTTGTAGTACAAAAATTTGGATTGGAAAGAATTAATCTAGCATTTTTTACTTTAAACGGATTGGCAAGCATTTTATTTGGCATGTTAGTCATTACAGATATTATTATGAAATTGACATTGATACGATGAGTAAAATTGTAGCAATAGATTATGGTAAAAAAAGAGTTGGCTTTGCAATTTCAGACGAAACCTTAACTTTTGCATTTGGCTTATCTACACAAGAAAATAAAAATGCATTACAATATATTATTAATCTTATAGAAAAAGAAAAAATAGAAACTATTATTATAGGTTATCCTAAGAATTTAAATAATGAACTCATGGATTTAACCAAAGCCATAGATGTTTTCATTAAACAAATCCAACAAAAATATAGTAGCATTACTATAGAAAAATTAGATGAACGCTTTACTAGCAAACTCGCTTTTCAGTCGATGATTGATAGTGGACTCAAAAAAAAACAACGACAAAACAAAGCATTAGTCGATGAAATAAGTGCTACGATTTTATTGCAAGATTATATTACGCAATTAGCGTTCAGAAAAAAACAAAACAATTCGTAATTTTGTAGTATGATTTTGCCAATTATAGTATACGGACATCCAACTTTAATTAAAGAAACGGAAGATATTGATAAAGACTATCCCAATCTTCAAGAACTAATTAACAATATGTGGCAGACAATGTACAATGCAAGTGGCGTTGGTTTAGCTGCACCACAAGTCAACCAATCTATTCGTTTGTTTTTGGTAGATACTGTACAAATGCAAGATAAAAAAGATGCCAATTTTAAAGGCATTAAAAAAGTATTTATCAATGCAACTTTAATAGAAGAAAATGGTAAAGTATGGAAATACGAAGAAGGTTGCTTAAGTATTCCAGGTTTTAGAGAGAATGTAGAACGAAAACCCAATATTAAAATTCATTATTTTGATGAAAATTTTAATGAGTTTGAAGAAGAATATGATGGCATTAACGCAAGAGTGATACAACACGAGTATGACCATGTTGATGGTATTTTATTTACCGACAGACTGAAACCATTAACGAAAAAACTAGCACAAAAGAAATTAGAAAAAATAAGAAAAGGCATTTTCGAAGCAGATTATAAAACTAAGGTGTATTAGTTGTTTGTATTAAACAACAATCAGCTTAATTTATTTTCTAAACAAAAAATAAATACTTATATTTGATTTATCTATTTTTTATTAATGATGGATAAATGCTAAAAGAAACATTCATAGAATTACTTACCAATTACACAGACAATAATAGTCTGATAAATGAACTATGGACAGAAGTTGAAAAGAATTATTCTAACAAAAAAAGGTATTATCATACGCTACAACATCTTGACAATCTCTTAGAAAATCTAAGCAAAGTAAAACAAGCAATACAAAATTGGAATGGTATTTTATTTACATTATACTATCACGATATTATTTACAACGCACTAAAATCTAACAACGAAGAAAAAAGTGCAGCACTTGCCGAAAAAAGAATGCAACAACTTGCTGTTGATGATAATACCATAGTTCTTTGCAAACAACAAATATTAGCAACTAAATCACACATAAAGTCAAGCAACAACGATACGAATTATTTTACAGATGCAGATCTTTCTGTATTAGGTCAACCTTGGGAAGTTTATGAAATGTATTATCAAAATGTAAGAAAAGAGTATGCTATTTATCCTGATTTTGTTTATTATTCAGGACGCAAAAAAGTTTTAAATCATTTTTTGTCAATGGACAGTATATTTAAAACTGACTTCTTTTATCATCATTTCGAAAAACAAGCAAAGCAAAATATACAAAAAGAAATAGCATTTCTTAATTCATATTATACTATATAATAATACTTATCATTCTGCTACCATCTTCCACACTTTCTCACAGATTTGATAAGTAAGATGTGCTATTAGATAGTTGCCTTTATTTATATTTTTGATTTCGTTAAAATTACTTTCATGCAATAGTAATAGTTGTGTATTTTTTGCCATTCGTTTTCCAAAATTATTGTCTTGATGTGGCGTTACGATTAAGTGATTGCACTGTCCAATAATAGCACTCATCGCTTGTGTCGTATTGTACAATAAATATTTATTTTCATCATTTATTACAGTAGGTAAAACCGTTTGTGCTATAATAATTGGTGTTGAATTTTGATGCAACTTAGACCATAACCATCGAAATGCATTTAAACTAGCAATTGCTAAAAGATAGTGTTGTGGAATTGGAAACAAAACGACATTACTTTTGGTTGTAGTACTTTGCATAAGTAAATCTGCTAGTAAGTAAGTAGTAAATTTATGTGTTTGTTTTGCTTGAATAATTGATTTTTTATTATCAATATTTGAATTTAAAAAATAAATTGGTGCTATATTTATAATTATATCTTTCGATAATATTTTAATTTGTTCCGCTGAAAAATCTTTATGCCGTAAATCAAAAACAATTGAGTTAATTCCATTATTTAAACTATCCAAAGCATCTTGATTAGCTAGTGCAATATTATTTTCGTCAACAATAATTTTTTCGGTAATTAACCAATCTGTATTTTCTTTTTGTGGAATATTGAGTTGATATTGCAATGAATTTTCATAAGTATAAAATGGTTCAATTATAATATTATCATCAATAGATGAAATCAAAGTATTATAATTTTCACCTTTTAATTGTTTATCAATAAGTGCTTTCCAATCTTCGGCTGTAGCATTTTCAAAATCAGCTAAAATATTTTCTAAGTTCCATTCTTGCATAGTGTAAAGATACTAAGCAAAATTATTTATTGTCTACACTTAAGATTTTAATTTCCACTCTTTGATTTTTTGGATTGCCAGCATCTGCAATTAAATAGCGTTTTCCGTAACCAACCGAAGTTAATTTATCAGCAGTAATACCTTTTTTTATTAAGTATTGCATTACTTCATTGGCTCTATCACCAGATAGTTTATTACAGAAATCAGCATCACACAAACCATTGGTATGTCCGCCAACTTCAATTTTTATATTTTTATGCGACTGTAAAAATGCTACCAATTTATCTAATTCTGGATACGATTTTGTTTGAATAAACGCAGCATCTGCTGTAAAATAAATACTACTCATTACAGCAATTGCACCAACTTCTATAGGCACATCAAAAATTTCGTAGCGTTTTACTTCTTGAGCTGCTTTAATCGCATCTGCTTGTTCTTGCTTTAGTTTATTGATATTGGCACTCAGTGTATTAACTTCTGATTGTTGTTGTTTTTTTAATTGCTCTAGTAAATATTTATCTTTTTCTATTTGTTCTTTTTCAGCAGCCAACTTATCTTTCTCTGCTTTCATTTTTGCTAATAAATCGTCCATTTGTTTTTTCTCTGCTTCTAATTGAGCTTTCTCTGCACTCAATTGTTCATTGGTATTATTCAAATTTTTATTTTCATTATTTATTTTATCTTTTTCTGTTTGCAAACTATTGATGTCATTTTCCAAATCTTGTTTGCTTTCATTGAGTGTATTTAAAGTATTGTTTAATTTATTATTCAATTTATCTTGTTCTTGCTGCAAAGCTTCTAATTGTGCTTTCTGTTTAGCCAAATCATCTGGATTTACCGTTGGTTGTTCTTTTACTACTTGATTGTTGTGAACCAATTTTGGTGCTTCTACTTCATTAGTAGAAATAGTATTATTTGTTGTTGGTGTATTTGTAGTAACAATATTGGTAGGCGTTTGATTTTCTTTAATCTGATTTTTTATAGCATCTAATTGATTACTCAACTGCTGTACTTCATCTGTTGTAGTCGTACTTTGCTTTAGTGGTAAATTTTGATTAGGTGTATTGTTTGATTCTACATTTGCCAAAGTAGTTGATGTTGGTTGATTATTAGTATTGCCTATAGCATTCATTTTATCTTGAATGGCTTTCAATTTATCTTCGTACTTGTCTAAATTTATTTTGCTAGATGGTTCAACCGAAGCCGTTGTTGTTACAGTACTTGGTGCATATTTAATGTTTGGATTGTTGTTATCTACTTCTATTTGTGATGCTTTTTTAGGTTTATTTCCAGAAGTTGCATTTTGTTGTTGCTGATTTTTTAGTGCATCAATCTTCGCTTGCATTTCATCATAATCATTACCAAATTTATCTTCTTGTTTTTCTTTTAAAGGTGCATTTTGTTGTTGATAATATGGATTATTATACGATTCTGTTGCTGGCAACTTAGTACTCTGTTGCACTGGTTGATTTAAGTCTTGTAGCTTTTGGTTTTGTGCTTGTGTACTATTATTTGGACTATTATACACTGGCGTCGTTGGATTATTGTAATCTTTTGGCTGAGTATATTCACTATAAGAAGAAGTTGTAGTACTTGTTGGTGTACTGAGTTTAGCTTGCTCTTGCTGTTTTTTCAACTCATCTAATTTTTGTTGATATGGATCTATATACGACTGAGTTTTGAGTGGTGCATTATTTGTTGTAGGTGTTGTTTGATTAATATCAACCTGATTAACTTCTATATTATTAGGTGTTGTTGGTGTATTACTTATTGTTGGATTATTTAAAACTGGATCAACTGTTTTAGGTTTCACCTTAGGCGAACTATTTAAATTATCAAATACTTTTTTATTATAATCGTTATTTTCTACTGCAGGAATATCTTTAAAATCATCTACTTTATAATTGTTTTCTTTAGGAACTTCCATTGTAGCAGAAGGTGGTAGTGTACTATTATTTTTAATTACTTCTGTAGGTTGATGATTGGTAACTGATGCTGGAAGTGTACTATTGCTTTTTACAACTTCTGGTTGCGTAGTTGTAGTAGGTGTACTTTTTACTTGTTGTTGTTGATTTTTTAGTGCTTCTAACTTTTGTTGTAAATCAGCCACTGCGTCATTGTTTGTCGTAGTAGGTTTTGGTGTAGTTGTAGTAGCTACTGGATTGTTGTTTACTGGTACATTCGTAGTAGTAGGTGTATTTACGACTGTAGGTGTTGGTACATTTTGTTGTTGATTTTTTAGTGCTGCCAATTTATCATCTAATGAATTTGTAGTTGGTGTAGTTTTTAAAGGCGTATTGTTTACTACTAATTCGTTTACAAAAACTGGTTCTGGTTTTGCTTCTTTAGGCAGTTTCATTCTATACAAATCATTCAAACCAAAATACGATTTACCACTAGAAAAATAAGCATACTCACCATCAGATGTAATGGTATAATATATGTCCATTTCTGGTGTATTTATTTTTGATCCTAAATTAAGTGGTGTGCTCCAATTCGTCCAAGAATTGTCTAGTCGTTTGGTTACAAACATATCATAATCGCCATAACCTTGATGACCTGTAGAAGCAAAATACATTGTTCTACCATCAGCAGCTAAAAAGACACTACCTTCTGCACCAACAGTATTAATTATTGGTCCTAAATTTTTAGGTTCACTCCAACTACCATCGCTATATTTCAAAGAAACATATAAATCTAAATCGCCGTATGAGTCACTTCTTTGTACAGCCATTAAAATTACTTTTTCATCTAAACTTACATGATAATGTGCAAACTCATTTAAATTGCCAATATTTGGAATAGGAATTAATTTTGGTTCAGACCATGAACCATTGGTTTGCTTGGTACTCAATGATAAACCTTCGCCACCTTTTTTTCTATATCTGTTGGCTAAGTACAATCGCTGATTGTCTGAACTGATATAGCATACAAAATTATTTTTTAAAGTATTTAATGGAGCTCCAATATTTTCTGCTTTGCTAAACTTTCCATTAGGTAATTTTTTAGCATAGTAGATGTCATCTTTTTCATCATCATCAATAAATTTTCTAGCAAAATAAAGCGTAGAGTTATCTGGCGAAATCAAAGGTAAATGATCGTAATAAGAAGAATTAATAAATGGTCCTAAATTCTCTGGATTAGAAACAGTTTCACTATAAAATAATTCGTTTATTTTTAACTTAACTGGTTGTGTACCAGATGAAATCCCAATACAATCAATTTGTTGCATGTTGCCAACTTTTTTGGTATTGAGTATGAGTTTTAATTTATCTACATTTCTAGTATAAGGAACTTTATAAGGAATAAGTGTTTCTCCATAGTTATTTTTATAGGTTAACTCTTTATTCTTGTACACCGAATAACTTTTTCCATCTGTATCGTATAAAATAATTTCTTGCACAGCACCAGCATTAAAAGTTTCGCCAATAATTACTTGTTGTACATCTTGTGGTGTAGCAAAACCAACCGTAATATGCTCTTTGCCTTCAGTGCTTCCTTTTGGTGCCCAAGCCAAACCAGAAACTTTTACAGACATCGTATTAGGCACACCAAGTACTTGCGTTGCTTTGTAGCGAGTAGTATTTTCTGGCATGTCTTTAGTCCATTCACTAGAAAAATTAATTAATTGAGATGCCCATTGTACTTGTTGACTAAAGCCGAAATAGGCACAAAAAGTTAGAATAACAACTAAAAATTGTTTCATAAACAGCAAATTAACACATTAATATAGTTTATTCTAACAATAACTGTTCCATATTTTTAAGTGCTTTTGATTTTTTAACATAAAAGGATAGTTGCATAAAAAGATAATGGCTTCTTTTAATTCTACAAAAAAGATATTAATACCTAACTCTAATAAATATCAAAGACAAATAAGTAGATTAATTACATAATTAAATTTTGTAAATTTGTTGCAGTAGTATTTAATATGGCAAAAAAGAAGAAAATAGAAGTTGAAGGCAAAGAAATAAGTATAATTTTTGAAAATGAACAAGAATATATTTCATTAACAGATATGCTTAAAGCCAAAGATGGAGAATTCTTTATTTCAGACTGGCTTCGTAATAGAAACACTGTTGAATATCTTGGAATTTGGGAAAGTGTTTATAATCCAAATTTTAATTATGGCGAATTTGCCATAATTAAAAGTCAAGCTGGTTTAAATAATTATAAGCTAAGTGTTAAAGATTGGACTGAAAAAACAAATGCTATTGGATTAAAAGCAACGACAGGAAGATACGGCGGAACTTATGCTCATAAAGATATTGCCTTTGAATTTGGTATGTGGATTAGTCCGCAGTTTAAAATATACTTAATTAAAGAATTTCAAAGACTAAAAAGTGAAGAAAACGACAGACTTCAACTTGAGTGGAATTTACAAAGAACCTTAGCTAAAGTAAATTATCAAATTCATACAGATGCAATTAAGGCAAATCTTATTCCACCAGAAATTACTAAACAACAAATTAGTTGTGTTTATGCAAACGAAGCTGATTTATTAAATGTTGCTCTTTTTGGAACAACTGCTAAAGACTGGAGAAAAAATAACATCGATAAAAAAGGAAATATCAGAGATTTTGCAACCTTAGAACAGCTAGTTGTTTTGAGTAATTTAGAAAGCATCAATGCACTACTTATTCAACAAGGATTATCTCAAAATGAACGATTAATAGAACTCAATAAAGTTGCCATTACACAAATGAAGTCGCTTTTAGAAAGCAGTAGTCTAAAAAAGCTAAAATAAGACACTCAGTAATAATTTCTTCATTAGTAGCTATTTACATCTAAATTGTCATTAAAAAAGTGTAGCTTTATTGCTAGTTAATTTCAATAATTATTGATATGTTTCAAAAGCAAATAAAAACACACAACAAATGGACTTAGTATTAGGTAGTAAAATTGGCATCTTATTCAGTGGTATTTTTTTACTGATTGGCATGATAACTGGAGCTTGGAAATATTGGGAAATAAGGCATTCTAGTGAATTTAAAGCACACGATTATGTAGATATTGCACATAGAGCAGCTTTAATGTACGCACCAGCATGTTTAATTTTAGCAGTAATGGCTACCTTTTCTATTTGGTCAGAGCAATTAAGTTGTATTTTAGTTGTTGGCAATATATTTTTCTTTGTTTCGGCAGTTATAAGCTATACTTTTCACGGAATATTAAAAGACACCAACAATCAATTTAAACTACCACATAAAATTGGAAATATCAATTTGCCACCAATATTAATGACACTATTCATGTTTTCATTAGTTATAGTAGAAATAGGATGTACTTTTGTACTAGTAATCGGCACAATGAAATATTTGTTTTGAAGTACAATATTATTCTATTTAACTTGTTGTTTATTTAGAAAAAAATCGTTATGTTTTCGTCATTCCGTAATTTCGAAGCATGAGAAATATACAAAATATATTATAATATAATATATTTCATGATAGATTCCTGATAAATTTCTCCGTTACTCTACGAAATTTTCAAGAATGACGCCCAAATGCACAACAGACTACTATAATTACAAATTATTATACCACTTGATTCTTCCAATAAAACTACTACTTTTGTAGTATGACTACTATCATACATTTTTTTGAATCACTAAATCCAATTATAGCTGCTTTACTAGCCACTACATTTACTTGGTTGGTAACTGCTTTAGGTGCAAGCTTAGTATTCTTCTTTAAAAAAATGAATAGAGCTGTACTAGATGGAATGCTTGGTTTTACTGGTGGTGTTATGGTGGCTGCTAGTTTTTGGAGTTTGCTAGCTCCAGCTATAGCAATGAGTGCTGGCGAAGGATTTAAAAAAGTAATGCCCTCTGCTATTGGTTTTTTACTAGGAGCTTTATTCCTTTTTATGCTCGATAAAATTTTACCACATTTACACATCAACTTTAAAGAAAATGAAGCGGAAGGTGTTAAAACCAAATGGCACAAAACAACGCTATTGGTTTTAGCTATTACACTACACAATATTCCAGAAGGTTTAGCAGTAGGTGTTTTATTTGGTGGTGTTGCCGCAGGAATTGAAGGTGCTACTATTGCTGGTGCTGTTGCTTTGGCTATAGGTATTGGACTACAAAATTTTCCAGAAGGTATTGCAGTAAGTATGCCTTTGCGTAGACAAGGTTTAAGTAGAACTAAAAGTTTTTGGTACGGACAACTTTCTGCTATTGTAGAGCCAATGGCTGGTTTTTTTGGTGCTTGGGGAGTGTTACAATTTCAGCCAATTTTACCATACGCTTTGGCTTTTGCTGCTGGTGCCATGATTTTTGTAGTAGTAGAAGAAGTAATTCCAGAAACACAATTAGACAAGTACACTGATATTGCTACACTTGGTTTTATACTTGGTTTTATTGTCATGATGACTTTAGATGTTGCCTTAGGTTAATTTCACACATTTACTTATTGTAATTCATAATTTGGTATTAATTTTGTCGTTATCAATACTATGTTACAAAAGTTTGGAATTATACTGCTGTTTTTATTATCAATGAATACAGTAAAAGCACAAGTTGCAGCTAATGATTTAGCATTTATTCACTCTATGGAAGATACTTTAATTACTATTGGCGACACTATGATATATTCACCAGTAGAAGCATCTAGATTTATTGCCAGCTATAGAATGATTCGTGGTCTTAAAGCAATTTTAAGTGTTTCAAATTCTTATCAATATCAATTTGATAGTATGTTACCCATTAAAGTACTATATGCTCCAGATAATAAATTTAGAATTATTACTTGGAATGTTATCAGCGATGAGCAATCGTATCGATATTTTGGAGCAATACAAATGAATACAGATACGCTTACACTGTTTCCTTTAATAGATTATTCTGATTATACAGAACAACCAGAAAACAAAACACTCGACAACAACAATTGGTATGGTTGTATGTACTATGATATTATTCCAGTTAAGAAAAAGAAAAAAGGACCAATACAATTTTACACTTTACTAGGTGCTGATGGAAGTGATATTAAATCAAATAAAAAAGTAATAGATGTATTATGGTTTGATGAAGGTCAACCACGATTTGGCTATCCAATACTTAGTATAGACAACAAATTACAATATAGATATGTATTAGAATTTGCAGAAGAAGCATGGGCGACCTTACGATTTGATAAGATAGAAAACAAAATTATTTACGACCATGTAGAACCAAAAGACGAAAATATGGCAGGATTTTTTCCGCAGTATTTACCAGATGGAACTTACGAAGGATTTGAACTCATTAAAGGCATTTGGCATCATATTAATGAAATAGCGTATACCAAAAGAGAAGATGGCGATGTGCCAAACTATCAAAAAACCAAAGGCAAAACACTACGCTACCAAGGCGGAAAATGATTTTCTTCTTAGAATAAACTCATGCTACATCTATTTGTAGTAGTAGATTTATTCAAAATCAATCTAAAATAACAAAGCAGTAGTATCATCTGTTAATTGTATCTTTGCCTATATGCAAAATCCACTAAAAATAGTATTTATGGGAACACCAGATTTTGCTGTTCCATCACTACAAATCCTAGTAGAAAACAACTATAACATTGTAGCAGTAATTACTGCACCAGACAAACCAGCTGGAAGAGGAAAACAAATCAACGAAAGTGCTATTAAACAATTTGCCATACAACACCACTTAAATGTATTGCAACCAACTAATTTAAAAGACAGTGCATTTATAAAAACACTACAAAACTTACAAGCCGATTTATTTATTGTTGTTGCTTTTAGAATGCTACCAGAAATAGTTTGGAAAATGCCAAAACTAGGAACATTTAATTTACACGCTTCGCTTCTACCAAAATACAGAGGTGCTGCTCCAATAAATTGGGCAGTTATTAATGGCGAAAAAGAAACTGGTGCTACTACCTTTTTTTTACAACACGAAATTGATACAGGCAACATCATCTTACAAGAAAAAATTGCCATTACAGATGAAGACAATGCAGGTACAGTACATGATAAATTAATGCTATTGGGTGCAGACTTAGTTCTAAAGACAGTACAAGCAATTGAGCAAAATAATTATACCTTACAACAACAAGACTGGAACGAAAACCTACCACATGCTCCAAAAATTTTTAAAGAAGATGGCAATATTAATTGGCAAGATACGGCTACAAACATTCACAATAAAATAAGAGGTCTATCGCCATATCCAACAGCATATACTACATTACTTAGTAAAAATTTAAAAATATATAAAACAAGAATTACTAAAGATACAAATATAGAACAACATTATATTGCAAACAACATTTATTCTGATGGTAGTTTATTCCTAGCATTTAAAACAGCCGATGATTTTATACTAGTACAAGAATTGCAACTAGAAGGCAAAAAAAGAATGTTGGTACAAGACTTTTTAAGAGGTTTTAAGTTTTAAGTAATTAGACATGCTAGATTCTGAATTTATTTCAGAATCTTTTCTATTAGTAGCATCTTTATCAACAACGCAATCTTTGCTTATTATCTTTTGTTTAGTGCTTTTTTGGTTTTAGATAAAAAAGAACATGACAACCAGAAGCTAAAATTCGTAATGATGATTTTGTTGGAGATGTTTTGCTTTGTTTTCTATAGTAGATGCTGAAATAAATTCGGCAAGTGTTAAGATGCTTTGATTGGTTTTCTAAGTAGATACTGAAACGAGTTCAGCAAGTGTTAAGATGTTTTGATTGGTTTTCTAAGTAGATGCTGAAACGAGTTCAGCATGGCTTGGAGATGCTTCGCTTCGTAAACTTCGCTCATTAGGACAAAATAAGAAAGTCTAAAAATCATGACTCTAACAATCTAAAAATCTTATAAGAAAAATCTTGCTACTTGTATTACTCGTTTAGTTTTAGTACAGCCATAAATGCTTTTTGTGGTACTTCTACTTTACCAATCTGACGCATTTTTTTCTTACCTTTCTTTTGTTTTTCTAGCAATTTTCTTTTTCTGGTAATATCACCACCATAACATTTTGCTGTTACATCTTTTCTGATGGCAGAGATAGTTTCTCTTGCAATTACTTTTGCTCCTATGGCTGCTTGAATGGCAATAACAAATTGTTGTCGTGGTATGAGTTCTTTTAGTTTTTCGCACAAGCGTCTTCCAAAGTCGTATGCTTTGCTTCTATGAATTAACGCAGACAATGCATCTACATTTTCTCCGTTGAGTTTAATATCTAATCGTACTAAATCGCTTTCTCTAAAATCAAACATTTGATAATCGAAACTGGCATAACCTTTAGAAATAGATTTTAATTGGTCGTAAAAATCAAACACAATTTCTGCTAATGGCATTTCAAATTGCAACTCTACTTTTGATGTAGATAAATAAACTTGATTTTTTAATATACCTCTTTTATCCATACATAATTTCATCAAACTTCCAATATAGTCTGGTTGTGTAATAATTTGTGCTTTAATGTATGGTTCTTCTACAAAATCTAAATACGCTGGTTCTGGTAAATCTGATGGATTATTGACCATTAATTTTTCGCCAGATTTGGTATAAGCGTAGTAGGTAACATTTGGAACAGTTGTTAAAATAGATAAGTCGTATTCTCTTTCTAAGCGTTCTTGTACAATTTCTAAGTGTAGTAGTCCTAAAAATCCGCATCTAAAACCAAAGCCAAGTGCTAGTGAAGTTTCTGGTTCAAACACCAAAGAAGCATCATTGAGTTGTAATTTTTCTATAGAATCTCTCAACTCTTCATAATCGTCGTTATCCATCGGATAGATACCAGCAAATACCATTGGTTTTACATCTTCAAAACCTTTTATTGCAGTAGTACAAGGATTGGCAACATGTGTAATGGTATCACCAACTTTTATTTCTTTAGATTGTTTGATTCCTGTGATGATGTAGCCAACATCGCCAGCTTTAATTTCTTGTTTTGGATCTAAGTCCATTCTCAGTACACCAACTTCATCAGCGTAATATTCTTTTTTGGTATTGACAAATTTTACCAAATCGCCTTTTTTTATAGTGCCATTTTTCACTCTAAAGTAAGCAATTACACCTCTAAACTGATTGAAAACAGAATCGAAAATGAGTGCTTGTAGTGGTGCATTTTCATCGCCTTTTGGTGCAGGAATTCTTTCTACAACAGCCGCTAAAATTTCATCAACGCCAATACCTGTTTTTCCACTTGCTTGAATGATGTCTTCATAATCACAACCTATTAAATCAACAATTTGGTCGGAGACTTCTTCAATCATTGCACCATCAACATCTACTTTATTGATGACAGGAATTATTTCTAACCCATTTTCGATGGCTAAATACAAGTTAGAAATAGTTTGTGCTTGTATGCCTTGCGTAGCATCTACAAGTAATAAAGCACCTTCGCAAGCTGCTAAAGAACGCGATACTTCGTAAGAAAAATCGACATGTCCTGGTGTATCAATTAAGTTAAATACATATGTTTTCCCATCTGTATGATGATAGTTCATTTGTATTGCATGACTTTTAATGGTAATGCCTCGCTCTCTTTCCAAATCCATATCATCTAAAGTTTGCTGTTGCAAATTTCTATCATCAATGGTTTTGGTCGTTTCCAAAAGTCTATCTGCCAAAGTACTTTTACCATGGTCTATATGTGCAATAATACAGAAGTTTCTAAAGTGTTGCATGGTGCAAAATTACAATATTAAAAGATTTATTGAATAGTGTATGAAAATAATAATTCGTTAAGCAATTTAGTGTATATATAAATGCCGCTTTGTATTTTATGTTTTCAGATACTCAGCGTCCTCTATGAGTGACTCTGAGTGGAAGAAAGTACTTGAAATAACTATACTTCTTTAAGTACTGTGCTAAAATAAAGTACTTTTTCGCCATATTTGTTGGTGATTTGTTCTAGAAATTTTGGTTCTTTAAATAGTTTATAGTTGTTGAATGCTGCTAAATCATCGAAGTGTATTTGTAATGCATACGAAATATGTTCTTGCGTATCTACATTTTGTAATTCTAGGAAATAAGCATCTTGGCATTCTTTATTGCTTTTTAAATCTAATAAAATAGTAGTTTTAATTTCGTAGATGAAGTCTGTAGCTTCTTTTAAGTCAACCACAAATGTAGTATTGTAAATAATCATACTTTTTCTTTATTAAATTGCATATTATATAATTTCTGATAATATCCATTTTCAATCTGAATTAATGATTGATGATTACCATACTCTTTAATTTCGCCTTTGTCTAACACTAAAATATGATTGGCGTTTTTGATAGTAGACAATCGATGTGCTATAACAATAGCTGTTCTATTTTTAATTAGTGTAGCAATGGCTTCTTGTAGTAGGTTTTCTGTTGCTGTATCTACAGAAGATGTAGCTTCATCTAATATTAATATTTTGGGATTATAGACCAATGCTCTTATGAAAGAAATTAGTTGTCGTTGACCTACCGAAAGTGTAGCTCCTCTTTCTTTTACTTCGTAATCGTAGTTGTTTGGCAACTCCATAATAAAATCATGTGCATTAACCATTTTTGCCGCAGCAATTACTTTATCTTTTGATATATTTTTATTTTTAAGTGTAATGTTGTCATAAATAGAGCCAGAAAACAAAAACACATCTTGTAGTACTGTACCAAAATAAGCTCTTAGTGTTTGTAGTTGATATTCTTTTGCATTAATATTATCAATTAATATTTCTCCTTCTTGAATTTCATAAAAGCGATTTAAAATATTAATCAACGATGTTTTACCTGAACCAGTTGAACCAACGATTGCAAGTGTTTCTCCAGCATTTACTTGAAAGTTAATGTTTTTTAGTACATAATCATCGTCGTTATAAGCAAACCAAACATTTTTAAAAGCAATGTCGCCTTTAATTTCTTTTGTAGTAATTGTGCCTTTGTCTTCAATTATTTCTTGCGTGTCTAGCAATTTAAATACTCTTTCGGAAGCAATGATTCCCATTTGCAATGTATTGAATTTGTCTGCCAACATACGCATTGGTCGAAATGCCATATTGAGTAGCAAAATAAATTCTGCAAAAATACCAACTGATAAATCTTCTTCTCCCATTATATTTTGTTGCATAATGAGTGTTGCTCCGTACCAAATCATCAAAGCAAAAGATATCGCTAAAATTATTTCTACCAATGGAAAAAATATAGAAAAGTACAATACTGATTTATCATTGGCTGCGTAGTGTTCTTGATTGATTTTTTTAAACTTTTCTAGTTCTCGGTCTTGTGCATTAAAAATTTGAATGATACGCATACCAGAAATTCTTTCTTGCACAAAAGCATTGAGTTCTGCTACTTTATTTCGTACTAAGTGAAAAGATGATTTTACTTTCTCTTTAAAAATATAAGTTGCAATCAATAAAAATGGAAAAACAGTTAAGCAAACTAGCGTTAGTTTCCAGCTTTCAAAAAACATCATACCAATTACAAAGAAAAGTGTAAGAATATCTGTAACTAGATTAATAAATCCATCAGAAAAAATATTATTAATTGTTTCTATATCATTAATTGTTCTAGTGGTAATAATTCCTACTTGTGTTTTATCGAAAAATTTTAGTTTTAATCGTTCTACATGATCGAAAAGTTGAGTTCTTAGTCGTTTCATTACTGACTGACCTAAGAGTGATGAGTAATATCCAAAAGCATATCTAAAGAAAAATTCGAGAATGACTATTGCTATGATTAGTATAGTAATTTTAGTTAATGCATTCATATCATTAATCATGATATATTTGTCAACTGCAATTTGAATTAGTTTAGGTCGTACTGGCGAAATGACTGCAATAAGTAAACCTGTAAACATAGAAATAGCAAAAAGTTTTTTAAATGGATTTGTTAGCGAGAGTATCCTTTTAAAAGTTTGCCAATCTGTAGTTTGTTTTGTTGTATTGCTCATTATATATTATCGTAATCGATTTGCCACAAAAATAAACCTTTTGCTGGTACTACAAGTTTTAGTGGCATTTGTTTTTGTGTTATAAAATTGTCTAGAAATGTTTGTTCTGTCATTTTACGAGTACCAATCATCAATAACGATGCTGTAATTGCTCTTACCATATTTCTTAAAAATCTGTCGGCAACTATAGTAAATATTAGTTGTTCATCTTGTTGCGTCCACAAAGCGTGTTTAATAGTACAGATAGAAGTTTTATTATTACTTCCTTTTTTTTCAAAGCTAGTAAAATCATGCGTACCAATTAATTGTTGTGCTACTTGATTCATTAAGTTGACATCTAACTGATTATTGTGCAACAAAAAACTACCTTCATTCAAAAACGGACTAGCTTTGGTATGTATAAAATATTTATAGGTTCTAGCAGTAGCATCAAATCGTGCATGAAAATGACTATCAACTTGTCGAAGCTGGCTAATAACAACATCGTTATTTAATAATGCATTCCATTGATATAAATGTTTTCCATCTAAGCATTTATCATAATCGAAATGTGCAATATAATGTTTTGCATGTACACCTTTATCTGTTCGTCCACAACCAGTAATTTCTATTTTATGATGTTGGAAAGTATAAAAACAATCTTCTAGATGTTGTTGAACAGACATTGCATTGTCTTGTCTTTGCCAACCACAAAAATTAGTACCTTTATAACTTAATTCTAACACAAAACGCATCGACACAAAAATACGCAATGCTAAATAGAATACTAAATGTATCTTTTAATTATGATATTTATTTTATTTTTGAGGCAGTAAAAAATTCATTATGCAAAGGATTCAGAGTGTATACTTATTTTTAAGCAGTTTAGCTGGTATTTTATTTTTGTTTTTGCCACTTGGAAAAATTAATGAGAGTGAGGTTTTTACTGATGTAAAAGGTATAGACGATGTTATTTTTATAATTCTTTCTTGTGTGATAAGTATTATTGCTTTAGGAAGTATTTTTTTGTTTAGAAATAGAAAACTACAAATGAAAGTAATATTGTTTAATATTTTGTGTAGTCTTGCTTTAGTAGGATATACTGTTTATGTTTTTCTAGGATTTCAAGAAAGTGAATTTAAATTTGGTCCTGCTTTAATTTTACCAGTATTTATCTTAATTTTTAATGTGTTGGCATATATTGGCGTAAAAAGCGATGAACAACTCATTGAGAGCATGAATAGATTGAGATAAGATATTTAAACTAATAAGGTGATTTTATTTCACTACTATAGATATCATTATCTAATACTTGTTGCTGTGTAGATATTATAAGTATGTACTACAAAATAATAATCATCGATCTAATAATCAGCTAAAAATCGTAATACTTACTACTCAATACACACTATTATTATAAAAAATATTCGTACCTTTGCACCAAAATTTGAGTATAAAACTAAAACACAATATTTATGATTTTCGATTTAGATATGATTAAAGAAGTGTATGCTAACTTTGCTACGAAAGTAGATAAAGCAAAACAACACTTAAACAGACCATTAACTTTGGCCGAGAAAATTTTATTTGCTCACTTACACGAAGAACAAGCAATTGAAAACTTTGAAAGAGGAAAATCTTATGTAGATTTTGCTCCAGATAGAATTGCTTGTCAAGATGCTACTGCACAAATGGCATTATTGCAATTTATGCAAGCAGGCAAGCAAAAAGTAGCAGTGCCTACAACAGTACACTGCGATCACTTAATTCAAGCTCGTTTAGGTGCTGAAAAAGATTTACAAGAAGCAATTAATCAAAGCAATGAAGTATTTAACTTTTTAGCTTCGGTTTCAAATAAATATGGTATTGGTTTCTGGAAACCAGGTGCTGGTATCATTCACCAAGTAGTGTTAGAAAATTATGCCTTTCCTGGTGGAATGATGATTGGTACGGATTCTCATACAGTAAATGCTGGTGGTTTAGGTATGATTGCCATTGGTGTTGGTGGTGCTGATGCAGTAGATGTTATGGCTGGTATGCCTTGGGAACTAAAATGGCCTAAATTAATTGGTGTTAAATTAACAGGTAAATTAAGTGGCTGGACAGCTCCTAAAGATGTAATTTTAAAAGTGGCTGGTATCTTAACAGTAAAAGGTGGTACTGGTGCTATTGTAGAATATTTTGGCGAAGGTGCTAAAGCTTTGTCTTGTACTGGTAAAGGTACTATTTGTAATATGGGGGCCGAAATTGGTGCTACTACTTCTACTTTTGCTTATGATGATAGCATGGCTAGATATTTAAAAGCGACTGGTAGAGCAGATGTTGCGGATTTAGCAGATAGCATCAAAGATTATTTAACTGCTGATGCTGGTGTGTATGATAATCCTGAACAATATTTTGATCAAGTAATTGAAATTGATTTATCTACTCTAGAGCCACACTTAAATGGTCCTTTTACACCAGATTTAGCGACACCTGTTTCTGAAATGAAAGATAGATTGAAACACGAAGATTGGCCTAAAGAAGTAAAATGGGGTTTAATTGGTTCTTGTACCAACTCTTCTTATGAAGATTTATCAAGAGCAGCTTCTATTGCTAAACAAGCTGTAGCCAAAGGTTTAAAAACTAAAGCTCGTTTTGGTATCAATCCAGGTTCTGAGCAAGTAAGATTTACGGCAGAAAGAGATGGTTTGCTAAGTATCTTTGAAGATTTAGGTGCAGTTATATTTACCAATGCTTGTGGTCCTTGTATCGGTCAATGGGATAGAGTAGGAGAAGACAAAAATGAGAAAAACAGTATCGTTCACTCTTTCAATAGAAACTTTGCGAAAAGAGCAGATGGTAATCCAAATACTTATGCTTTTGTAACTTCACCAGAAATGGTGGCAGCAATTGCAATTTCAGGCGATTTAAGTTTTAATCCTGCTACAGATAAACTGATTAATGAAAATGGAGAAGAAGTAATGCTAGATGAACCTACTGGTGATGAATTACCACCAAAAGGATTTAGTGTAGATGATCCAGGTTTTATTGCTCCAGTAGAAGATGGCTCTGGCGTAGAAGTTGTAGTTAATCCAGATTCTCAAAGGTTACAGTTATTAGCTGGTTTTGCTCCTTGGGACGGAAAAGATTATACTGGCTTAAAACTATTAATCAAAGCAAAAGGTAAATGTACTACCGACCATATTTCTATGGCTGGTCCTTGGTTAAAATTCAGAGGTCACTTAGATAATATTTCTAACAACTTATTAATTGGTGCAGTTAATGCATTTAACGACAATACCAATAATGTTTGGAATGAAGAAAATGGCGAGTACGATGAAGTACCTGCTACTGCAAGAATGATTAAAGCTAAAGGCGATGCATCTATTGTTTTTGGTGATGAAAATTATGGCGAAGGTTCTTCTAGAGAACATGCGGCTATGGAACCAAGACATTTAGGTGTTAAAGCAGTTGTAGTAAAATCGTTTGCTAGAATTCACGAAACAAACTTGAAAAAACAAGGTATGTTGGCATTGACTTTCGTTAATAAAGACGATTATAACAAAGTTCAAGAAAAAGATACGGTTGATGTTGTAGGTTTAACAACATTTGCACCAGGTAAAAACTTAACCATAGTGTTGCATCATGAAGATGGTACTACCGATTCTTTTGAAGTAGCACATACTTACAATGCACAACAAATAGAATGGTTTAAAGCAGGTAGTGCATTAAACTTAATTAAACAACAAAATAATCAATAATAGCAACGCAGTTTATCCTAAGCGAAGCGAATTATCTATTAAAATGGGTCGGTTAAGAAACTGACCCATTTTTTATTGGATACATTTCGAACTTGTTTCGGAATTTGCGAATAAGCTTATTGAGACCGTTGCAAAAGGTGAAATTTTTGTTTTTTATTTATTATATTAATTAGTTTATATTTGTTATATTTTAATTTGTTTGTTTTATTGGCTTATTTTGTTATTTTTTATCTTTTTTGATTGATTTTTGTTTGTTTAGTACTCTTTTTTTTTACTTTTCTTCGCTTTTTTATGCTTTGGACATAAGTATCCCTGGACTTCTGTATAAATTATATGCTATGGCTTCCATTATGTTTTGTGTGTGCATCTTGGCTATGCCTCTGTATCTTGCTATACCGCCGTTAAACCATCTTTTTATACTGCCAAAAGTGCGTTCTATTTTATATCTGGTTTTGCTTATTAGTTTGTTATAATCTGTTTGGGCTTGTGTTAATGCTTTATTTTTAGTTGCTTTTTTTAATATGTTATTTTTTAATCCTAATGTCTTTAACAATTCATTATTCTTCTCTGATTGATAACCTTTGTCTGCTTTTACTGCTATGTCTTTTGGTAAGTCTGCTGTTTTTAATACCGTTTCTAGATTACTAATTTCATTTACACTTGCTTTGGTGGTTAATACGCCTAATACTAATCCTTCGTTGTCTGTTACATAGTGTTTCTTATAGCCATATTTTAGTTGTTTGCCTCTCTTTATCCATGCTGCTTCTATGTCTACACTTGTACTGTATTTTTTTTCTACCGTCTTTGTTGGTACTTCTTGTGATTGCTCTTGTTGTTGTTGTTGTGCTTCAAGCTCATAATTACTTTTTCCTTTGGGTTTTAATGGTGTTTCTACTATACTGGCATCTACTATAGCTCCTGTCTTTACTAGTATTTGATGTTGTTCTAATTGTTTGTTTATGCTTTTTAATAATTCATCATATGCTCCTGCTCCTGTCATTGCTGTTCTAAATCTGCTTATGGTACTATGGTCTGGTGAGGTTTGGTCTATGGTTAATTCTAAGAAAGAACTAAAGGAGAGGCTGTCATTTATTCTGTCTTCTACTTCGTAATCACTTAGTCCGTACCATGTTTGTAGTAAACAGATTTTGAATAATAACAATCCATCATAACTTGGCTTGCCTGTTGCACTTGTGCCTTTGGTGTAATACTTATCTATTTCTGTACTAATTTGTTGCCAATCTATTAACTGGTTAATTTGTGTAAAGAAAACTTGTTTAACTTTCTTTACGCGTGTATCGCATATACTGTCTGCTAATGTGAGTGGCTTATTTATTTTCATAACTCTAATATACTAAATTATAGTATAACTACTAGCATTATTCTATATTATTTTTTATCACTGCCTTGCAACGGTCTTTTATTATAAGTTTTTTTCTTTATCATTTTATAACTATTCAATCCATAGTAAACCATAAAAATCTACTATTTTTGCAAAGCTAATGCCAAAGAAAGAATTTTTAGAACACGAAAGAGAAATGTCGTTTTTCGACCATGTTGAAGAATTGCGTGGACACATTATTCGTTCTTTTATAGTCGTATTAGTACTAATGATAGTAGCATTTTTAAATAAAAAATTTATTTTCGACTACTTGATTTTTGGACCAACACGAGCAGATTTTCCTACTAATAAATTCTTTTGTTACTTAGGCAATCATCTATCTATATTTTCTAGCTTATGTATGGATGGTATTGAATATAAATTTATAAATACCGATTTAGCAGGACAGTTTATGCTACACTTAAAAACATCGGCAATGGCTGGCGTAGTATTTGCCTTTCCTTATATTTTCTGGGAATTTTGGCGATTTGTAAAACCAGCACTCTACGAACAGGAAATTAAAAATACACAAGGCATTGTTTTTTTTACATCTATCTTATTTGTAATAGGATGTTTGTTTGGTTATTTTATAATAGCACCTTTTTCTATTAATTTTTTATTCAATTATCATGCAATAGATCAAGCAGAAAACTTAATTTCTGTCGATAATTATATTGCCAATATTACAAGTATGGTTATTCCAACAGGCATTATGTTTGAATTGCCTATGCTCATGTATTTTTTAACAAGAATAGGTTTAATAGGTCCAGACTTATTACAAAACTCAAGAAAAATTGCCTATGTAGTAATACTTTTTGTAATAGCAGTAATCACACCACAAGGCGATATGTTTAGCTTAATGTTGGTTTCGTTTCCAATTATTTTATTGTACGAAGCGAGTATAGGCATCTCTAAACGAGTGCACAATAGAACGGTTAACGATTTGGCTTAGCTTTTGCTTCTAATACAACACCATAAGTAATAAGTAATTGTGCTACAATATAGGTACTCATAATAACTAATCTATCTAAAGTAAAATGCTTGTAAAATAATGTAACAGCAATAGTACTATCTGATATTACAAATAAAATAGCACCAATAAATACCAATAGATAAGATGAATTGCTAACAAAACCTTTTCTGTTAAAAGCTAAAATCAACATCGCAATAATAGTAATGGCATAAAGCGTAACAGGAATTTTCATAACAGCTAAATGTGGATATAAAAACCAAAGCAAACCAATTCCATAAATTAAGAAAGGAAGCGAAGTATATGGTTTTGAGGTGACTAAGCTTAAATCTATTTTATTTCTTAAGTCTTTTAAAAAAAGTAAGATGTATTGTATATGTGCAATCAAAAAAGCAGCTAATCCAGCTATAAACAATAATTTTGCAGTCGATTCACTATACTGCTCTCTTGGAAACATCAAGAAAATATCACCTAACCAAGAAAAAAATAAACCAAGAATTAAAAAAATATACCTTTCTCTAATTTTAATTTGACTAAAAGCATAAATCGCCAATAAAGGCATCAAGAAAACTTTTGAAGCCATTATTAGTGTAATATTGTTAGTTGCAGTAACCATTAAATGAAAAACACCAAGGATAATATAAAGTATCAGCCAAATCATTTGATAAAATTAACTAAAATAAATATAGCAAATAATAACTATATTGTACAATTATAATAATTGATTTTGTATGGTTGATCAATCTAAAAATAATAAGGTCGTACTAGTATTTATATTAACAATTTCTGTTTTTATAATCTGGATTTTATCTGTAGTCGTTATTTTTTTTATAGGCAAAGATTGGACAGAAAGAGGAACTATTGGTGATGCCTTTGGCTCTGTAAATGCGTTGTTTTCAGGTTTGACTTTTGTTGGATTATTCTATACTATATTACTACAACGAGAAGAAATAAAAATCAATAGAAAAGAGATAGAACAAAATAGAAAACAATTACTCAGTGCTAATAAAACACAAGTAGAATTGCAACAAATTTTATTAGAACAATCCAATCAAACAAAACTAACAGCCAAACTCAATGCAATGTCAACAGTTATTAATTATTATAATAATCAAATTAATAATGATAAATATTCAGTAGAAATACAAGAAAATGCTAGAGTAAAACGAAGAGCATTAATAAAACAAATAGATAGTATGATTGAAGGTTTGCAAAACTCAGACACAGACTAAATCATTCAATTATTAAAAAGTATAAATTATCACTAAATATTTGTATTTATTCTTTCTAAATGCTTGTTTATATTTAAACTTATAGCTAACTTTAATATACCTATTATAAAATATAAATTTATGCAAATAATTCTGTCAAATTTTAAACTTAAATTAATTGCTTTCGTAATTATTGGAACTTTATTCTTCACTGCTTGTAAAAAAGAGAAAAGTACAGATAGTAAATTAAATCCCAATATTTTATTTCAAGTAGAATATTATAACATGGCTTGGGCTTACACACATTTAGGTATATTTATAGATGAAAATGGTAATGTTTTAAAGTACAATCTAAGCAATAATTATCCTAATAATTGGAAAAGAGTAGATAGTTTAGATTATATAAGCTCAAAAGATTTATTAAGTAATATTAATTTCGCTACAATAGATAGTCAAATTAATGTAGATACTTTATTGCAAAAAGCAACTTTAATTCAAGCAACTATAAATGGAACTCTTTCTGATATTCAATACTTAGGAGCAGATATAGGATTGCACAGTTATTATTGCTACTATTGGGATAGTAATAAAAATAAATATAAAAGACAATTATTATTTGTAACAGGAGATTATCAACAATATAACACTACTGCAGAAGCTATAGAGTTAACTGAATACTTAAAAACAATTACATTTTAAACAGATAATCATACTACTTTTTCACACTTCCCACTTAATGAAAATTTAATTTGGAAATTAAACAATCGTTTAATTAACTTTGTGCATGAATTTAAACAATCGTTTAATTAAATATCATGGAAGTAAAAACAGATAAACGAGAAGAAATTATGAATGTAGCAGAGCAACTCTTTGCTCAACATGGTTTCGATGCGGTTAGTATTAGAGCAATTTCTAAAGCTGCAGATATTAATATTGCTATGATTTCCTATTACTTTGGTTCTAAAGAAAGTTTATATGAAGAAGTCATCTCAAGAAAATTAGTGTCTACCGATTTACTCATTAAAACAGTCAATCAATATGAAAATAGCAAAGAGGCACTATTTAGTATTGTCGATTTATTTATCGATCGATTTTTTGCCAATAGAGAATTTCAAAATATCATCTTTAGAGAAATTGCACTCAGCCAAAGAAAAGAAATGCCAGAGTTCATCACCAAAAAAGTGCATCAAAACTTTTCAATAGTATACGATTTAATTGAAAAAGGCATTCAACAAAAAATATTCAAACCAGTAGATATTGAATTAACAGTCATTGCAATTTTAGGAATTATTCGTTCTTATACTACTTCAGGAAATATTGTTTGTAAAGTAATGAATACCAAAACTTCAGAAACTTTTAACAACAAAAACAAAGAACGATTGAAAAATTTTATCAAAGAATTATTAACTACTCATTTAGATATTAAATAATATGAAAAATAATATTTTAACTATTTTAATTTTAATGTTAATGCACTTTTCAAATGCACAAAGCGTAAAACAATTAAGTTTAAACGAAGCATTTAGTTTAGCAACTCAAAACAGTCATCAACTACAGTTAGACAGCATACAAGCCAATGCCATTAGTATTAAAAAAGAGCAAGTAAAAAATGCTATGTTGCCAATAGTAGGTATTTCTACAGCTTATGCACGATTAAGCGATAATATTCCTGCTTTTGGTTTTGATTTACCAGGTGTTGGAAGTGTTGAAATCAATACCAATGTGCCTAATCAATTTAGAAATCAAGTATCGGTACAACAACCAATATTTCAAGGTTTAAAAAATTGGAATACCATTAAAGCACTCGACCAACAATTAATGGCTACAGATTTTGACAAACTGAAAGATGAAGAAGATTTAAAATTAATGGTAGTTCAATACTATTATCAATTATATATTTTACAACAAAGATTAAACTTATTAGATTCTAATATACTTCAAATTTCTTATAGAGTAGATGAATTAACGAAGCAAAGAGATGCAGGTTTAATTTTAAACAATGATGTAATGCGTGCCGAATTACAAAAAACAAATTTCTTGGTAGAAAAAGTAAATACAGAAAGCAATTTGGCTACTATAAATTACTATCTCAATGTTTTATTAGGTTTACCAACTGATACCAAATGTGTAGTTGCTGCACCAAATATTACTACAACTTCTATTGCAAGTGATGTAGCTTATTTAATAGACGATGCTCAAAAAGACAGAGTAGAATTTAAAGCTCAAGATTTTAGATTGTCGGCTTCTAACTATCAAATTAAAGCAGCTAAAGCAGCGTATATGCCAACGATTAGTGCAGTTGCAAACGGACAGTACAACAATCCAAATCAAAGAGTTTTTCCACTCGAAGCAAAGTTTAAAGCAACTTGGGATGTTGGTATCAGTTTAAATTGGAACATCATGCAATTATATACAGCTCGCTCTGTTGTCAACGATGCAAAGAATCAAAAAGCACAGCTAGAAATTGTAACGAAACAATTAAAAGACAAAGTTGCTACAGAAGTCAATACCAATTATCAAGCATTAAAAGTAGCACAAGCAAAAATTGATTTAGCACAACAGGCAATCGACCAAGCAACTGAAAACAAAAGAATTTTAGACAATCGATTTAATGCACAAGTCGCTTTATTAACAGATGTTTTAGATGCTGATGTCTTTTTATTTCAAGCAAAAACCAATTTATTTAATGCCAAAGCAGATGAAGCAATTGCCTATTATAAATTACAAAAAAGTTTAGGAAGAATAAAATAATATAAATAAGAATAAAAATAATTAAAATGGAAAATACAATCGAAACACCAAACCAAAATCCAACCAAAGAGAAAAAAAGTAAAAAATTAATTTTTACTATTGTTGGAATTGTATTATTACTAGGAGCTGCATTTTTTGCATATAAGAAAATTTCGTATGCAATGCAAAATGAAGATACCGAAAATTCGCAAATTCAAGCAAACATAGTACCTATTGCTCCAAGAATTTCAGGTTATGTTGCAGCAATTTATATTAGCGACAATCAGTTTGTAAAAGCTGGCGATACTTTGATAAAATTAGACGACAGAGATTTAAAAATTAAAGTAGAACAAGCAGAAATTAACTTAGAAAATGCTAAAGCCAATGTAGCAGTTGTAAAAGGAAATATTAGTTCTGCCGATGCTTCTGCCAATGCAGTTTCTTCTTCTGTTGCTACAGCACAAGCCAATATTGCTACAGCACAAGCTAATGTAGAAGCTGCTAAAGTAAGAGCTTGGAATGCCAACGAAAATTTTAAAAGAATTGAACAGTTGTACAATCTTACTTCTGCTACAAAACAACAATACGACCAAGCACTTACCGAAAAACAAGCGGCAGACAACCAAGTAATTATTGCACAAAAACAAGTTACTGTAGCACAAACACAATTAAATGCAGCTAAACAACAAAGCAATGCTTCTAAAACACAAGCCAATAGTATCAATACACAGGTTGATGTTGCTCAAATCAATATTAAACAAAGAGAGCAAGATGTAGCGTTTGCAAAGCTACAACTATCTTATGCTTATGTAATTGCACCTTACGATGGTTATATTGCCAAGAAAAATGTACAAATAGGTCAGTTGTTAAATCCAGGTCAAATCATTTGTTCTATTGTCGATGAAAATAAATTGTGGATAGTAGCCAACTTCAAAGAAACACAAATCGAAAAAATGAAAGTAGGTCAAGAAGTAGAAGTTAAAGTAGACGCATATCCTAAAGCAAAAATCGTAGGAAAAGTAGAGTCAATACAAGCAGCTACAGGTTCTACATTTTCATTGTTACCAGCCGATAATTCTACAGGAAACTTTGTTAAAGTAGTACAAAGAATTCCGGTAAAAATCTTGTTAGATAAAAACCAAGGCAATGACATTCAGTTAAAAGCAGGCATGAATGTAAAAGTTGCTGTAAAAGTTAAATAATTATATAATTTATTATTATGGATATAGTTGCAGCAGATAATAGTTTAGTAGAATACGGTTTTCGTAGAGCCATTATTACCATTACGGTAGTAGTTTGTACACTTCTAGAAATATTAGATACAACTATTGTTAATGTAGCTACTAATAATTTAATGGGAAACTTAGGTGCTACACTTAGTGAAGTGAGTTGGGTGGTAGCCGCTTATGCTATTGCCAATATTATTGTTGTGCCAATGAGTGGTTGGTTGTCTACACAATTTGGTAGAAAAAAATACTTTGCTGGTTCTGTAGCACTGTTCACTTTTGCTTCTTTTATGTGTGGCGAGTCTTCTACAATATGGACACTCATTTTTTGGAGATTTGTACAAGGTGTTGGTGGAGGTGCTTTGTTTGCTACATCACAAACTATTTTAAAAGAAATTTATCCACCAGAAAAAATGGGAATGGCAATGGCTATGTTTGGTATGGGTGTAATTGTTGGTCCAACTATTGGTCCTGTTTTAGGTGGATATTTAGTAGATAATTACGAATGGCCAATTATATTTCATGTAAATGTACCTATTGGTATTATCGCTACATTTTTAACTTTAAGATATATTAAAGATAATCCAAATGAAGAAAAAAATAGTGGTAAAATTGATATTATTGGAATTATACTATTAATTATTGGTGTAGGTGCTTTGCAATTAGTTTTAGAGCAAGGAGAAAGAAACGATTGGTTCGAATCTAGATATATTGTTTCTTTTACTATAATTGCTTTATTAGGTATATTCGGATTTTTATTTAGAGAATTAAGCATTAAAAATCCAATTGTAGACTTAAAAGTAATGAACCGAGGAAATGTTGCTATTGGTTCTTTCTTAAATTTTTTACTAGGATTTATATTATTTGGAACAGTATTTGTTTTTCCAATATATTTTCAAGGTTACTTAGGATTTACAGCCATGCAGTCTGGTTTAATGTTTACACCAGGAGCAATTGCCAGTGCATTGTGTATGCCTTTTATTGGTATTATGCTAACTAAAGGTGTACCACCAAAATTTTTAATTATGGCAGGTTTCGCTATTAACGCAGGATTTGTTTGGTGGTCGCAATCATTACTTACAACAACTACAAGCGAAGATGCATTCTTTTGGCCATTGCTTATAAGAGGCGTTGGAACTGGTTTGTTATTTGTACCATTATCTAACTTAACTTTAGGTGGTTTACACGGAAAAGACATAGGACAAGCATCTGGTTTATCCAATATGGTTAGACAGTTAGGTGGTTCTATAAGTGTTGCTTTAATTGGTGTAATGACTGAAAGATTTTCTGGACAGCACTACGCCGATTTAGCCAATAACATCACGCTAGATAATCCACAATTAATCCAAAGATTAAACGGATTTGGTGCAGCACTATCAACACATACAACAGATAGAAGTCAAGTATCAACACAAAGTTTGGAGTTAATACATTTGGCTATAAAAAAACAAGCCATGATATTATCTTATATAGATATATTTCAGTTATTTGTAGTATTTATATTAATTGCAATACCAATCGTAATGATAGCCAAAAACTATAAATTAGATGCAGAAGCTCAAGGTGGCGGACATTAATTAAGAAGCTTACTCACATTTAAGTTTGTTTATTTAGAATGAATATTATATCAAACTCAATTTAATATTTATTATTAGAATAGCTTTGAATGTGTATATATTGTTAAGTTATGAATGCTATATATAACTAATTGTATAAAATCTATTAATTTTTATGGATAAATAACTATATTGGCGACTCTATAAATAATTAAACTTATGAAGTTAGTAAAATCAAATTTTATTGTATTAATAGTGTTATTAATACTTGGTGCAAAATCCTACGGGGCTGAAACTATTAAAGTGTCTATAAAAGATAAAACACTTGTAATACCTATGCTAAATTATTCTAAAGATTTTGAAAGTTATTTAGTGAAAAAAGGAAAAATATCAGATCTCGAAAAAGCAAAAGCAAAAGTAGAGGAGTATAACGAAGCATGGAAAAAAGGTATTTCTCAATCATTATATGATGCAACGCCTTATGAATTATCTACAGATATTGAAATGTCAGAAATAGATAAAAATTCAGATAAGTACTTAAAATTATTATTTTCTTATAACAGAAAAACTTCTAGTTTTTTTACAATCAAAACATACGATAGCAATAAAGAGTTAGTAAAAAATAAATATAATGGATTATGATTTGAATGATCCAAATGATGTACGAAGAATAATGAATATATTGAGTTATAAAATGAAAGAATATGCAGCTAATGAAGATATAAAAAAAGGAAAGATACCCGAATCATTCAAATCAGATATAGCTAATAAAACATTCTATTTTGCAGAACTTACAAAAGATGATACAAAAAAATATAATAGATATAATAAATCATTATCTAAAACATTAAGAGAAAAGTGGAAAATATCTAACTATAAAGTGGTATCTCAAGAAAAATTAAATGAAACCATAGTAAATGGTGAAGATCCAAACGGATTTTATATGATAGCTCAAAAAAGAAAACCAATGGTTGCTTCTTTGTTTATTTATTCGCTTTATAGTGGAGGATTAGCAGGTATGATATATGGTTTAAAGAAACATGCTAGACAGACTGTACTCTCTACAGATGATGAAAGTGTTGTAATGCAGTTTAAATCATATTCTAGATTCAAAAAAGGAAAGGTGCTAAAAATGCAAAAATATCTTCAAAAGAAAGACACTTATAAAGTATTAGATTATATCAAATAACGCAAGTTAGCAAGCTTAGTGGCGTAAAAAGAAGTAACATTTTAAAGAACATATACAACTGTGGTATAATTATTGTATCATATAAATAATAGTATAAAACTTATTATTTTTTATTGGTAAATTGTTATATTAGTAGTTTGGAAATAACTAAACTCATGAACTCAACAAAATTAAACTTTTTAGTATTAACTGTGTTTTTAATACTCGGTGGAAAAATGTATGCATCAGAAACATCTAAGGTGTCTATAAAAGACAAAACACTTATAATTCCTATGCTAGACTACTCTAAAGACTTTGAGAATTATATGTTGAAAAAAGGCAAAGTACTTAAATTACAAAAACATTTAAAGAAAGGTAAATAGTTTAATCACTATTCTATCTCATTATAAATAAAATATTATTTATTTAAATATAAAAATATGATTTTTCTTATAAAAAATAAAACGCTAAGAACCATTAATTTACTCCTATTACTTTTGTTCTTTAATGTGGCTTATACTCAAACAGATATAGACTATACTAATTTAAAAAGTCAATTTCCTAATGAAGATGCAGTAGTTGTAGACAATAGTATTACCATAAAATATTTTGTAGATAATAATGGAAATATAAAAGCAAAAGCTATAGTAAGTGAAGCTTATTTTGTATTAAAAGATAATATAAGTGCTTTGCAATCTGTAGAAGTACCTTTTAATGAATTTGAAAAATTAAACTTTTTAAGTGGAAGACTTTTTTCTATTAATGACAAAAATGAAAAGAATTTAATAGAAAATATCAAGTTTAAAAATGCTTCAGATAAAGATTATTATATAAATAATATTTTTTATAGCGATTTAAAGCTGAAAACATTATCACTAACAACAAAAGTTAAAAAAAATAACTTGCTTGTATTTAGTTATGAAGTAATATATGATGACTTAAAATTTTTGACTTCTTTTAAGCCAAGCTATGAATATCCAACTATTAACTTTTCAATTAATTTAGAAGCACCAAGCAATAAAGTTAATGCAGACTTGGTACCATTTAATTTGCCGAATAATGTCTTAAAAAAAGAAACAGATAATAATGGCATAAAAAAAATTACTTATACACTTGATACCATTTCACTGCACAATTATAAAAATGATAATGGATTTTCTGCACCAGCAAGCTATTTTCTACCACACTTTGTTGTAGTTACAAAATCATATACCAACAGCAAAAATCAAAAAGAAAAAGTAATTGAAGATGCAACAGATTTATATGCTTGGTATAGCGATTTGGTAAATGAACTTAATCCAGATAAAGAATATCTTAAAAAACTAAGTGACGAAATAGTGAGAGGACAGAACACTAAAGAACAAAAAATAGAAGCCATTTTTGATTGGGTTAAAGCCAATATCACTTATGTAGCATTTGAAAATGGCATAGCAGGCTTTAAACCAGAAGAAGCTCAAAAAGTAGAAAAAAATAGGTTTGGAGATTGTAAAGGAATGGCTAACTTACTTACAGAATTATTAAAAGCTCAGAATTTAGATGCTCATCTATGTTGGATAGGTACAAATGCATTACCATATTCTTATGACTTACCTTCGCTCTGTGTAGATAATCATATGATTTGTGCTTTATTTAATAATAATAATACTTATCTATTAGATGCAACAGGAAAAAATAATACTTGGGATAATTATCCATATTATTTAGAAGATAAAGAAGCTCTGATAGAAATGGGAGAAACTTACAAACTATTTAAAGTACCTATAACAACAGCTAATGATAATCTATGTAATGTAAGCTATACACTAGACTTAAATAACTATGAAATAAGTGGAAAAATTATATTAAAAGGAGCATTTAAACATATTTATCAAAGTATATATGAAGATACTAGAGTAGAAGAAAAACAAGATTTTACTAATGAGTTAGTATTAAACCTATTTTCTAAATCAATATTTCCAAAGCAATCTAAACTCAATATTACAGCTACAGAAATTCAAGTAGATTTTAAAGGAGATGCTAGTATGTTATTACAAAAAAACAATAATAATTACTACATATATAAACCAAAATTTAATTTTCTTCCACAAACAATTGTAAATAAATCATCTAATGCACCACTATTCTTTGAATTTCCATTTACCTATTCTGTTAATGCAAAATATAATGGTAACTATAAACTCAACTCAAAAGCAAATTATAATATTAATAATGATGTTTTTGATATTCAACAATCAGTCACAGTAGCTGCATCACAAATACAAGACAATAGTACCGTAAAAGTAAAGAAAGCCATTGTTAATGAAAATGAATTTAATAATTGGAATGATGGTGTAATACAGTATTTTTATCAAAATGGTATTGTTAATATAGCTAAATAAATTATTAGTAATAAATAAATAAATATGAAAATTAAAATAATTTTTCTCCTTTTTATATTATTGATATTCAAATCTAACTTTTCAAGATCAATTCAGTTAACCAAGAATTACGAACAGGTAGATGATAATATTATTAAAAATAATAGTGCTTATGTATTACTAGATAATAAACATGTAGAATATAAATTTGAAGTAGGTTCAACTTCTAGCTACTTCTTTAAAGTAAATACACTTTACAAAGCGTATGAGGTTACAACTTATCATAGAAAAATTAGAATTAATAACTTAAATGTTATTAATGATTTTAATAAAATATATATACCAATTTTTAGTAAATCAACAACCGAAGTTGAAAATATTAAAGCCGTAACTATAAAACCTGATGGCTCTACTGTTGAATTAGATGTTAGCGATGTTAAAGAAACCACTTTGCCTGCAAATATACCTTATTTAAGAAAATATAAAGGTTTAGTTAAACTGTTTGTTCTGCCTAATGTAAATGTAGGAGATGAAATTGAATATATGTTTACTGTAAAAACACAAATCAACTCAAGAGTTAATACCAACTACTTTAATGTATTTGATGTTAATTATTTTGAAGCAGAATATCCTACAAAAGAAAAGAACTTAACAGTTACGATGTCTAAAAAATTTACTTTTAAAAGCTTTCCAATTAATATATCTGAAAAATTTGTAGAAACAACACAAGGAACAGGAAACGACGCAATGAGTATTTACACTCTAACACTTAAAAATCTTCCTGCATTACTTTCTGAAGATTATACCATTGAAGCCAATCAAATTCCTGGTGCTATTTATCAAGTTATAGGCAAAAATGTATCAGATAATGGAGCTACAGCAACATGGGATGATGAATTAGATGACTTTTTTAAGAAAACAAAAACATCTTCTATTGTTACTGAAGATTTAACGATAAAAGATATTGTTAAGAAAATAGCTGCAAAAAATGGCTTTAATAATCAAATGCAAGAATTATGTAGCATTATCAATAAATCATATTATACTAATGACGGAGAATATATTGATGACGCTTACAATGCTGCATTTAGTAATCAAGACTATAATATATATAATAAAATTGCCGAAGAATTAAACTATACAGTTAATTTTTGGTTTGTAACAAATATAAAAAATGGTAAACTTAATAAAGACTTTCCTAGCTTAGAACAGTTTGATGATGTTGTTGTGGAATTTGTAAATCCACAAACCAAAGAAACTGCTTTCTTGCCTTTATTTAAACCATTAGATTTATTGAACTATGTAAACTATGATTATAACAATGAAGCACTTAAAGTTTACAATACAAAAGAAGGAACCAAATACGAATTCGTAGATTTCAAAACTAAAAAAGTTTATCCAAGTAATAAAATAGTATTCGACTATAATGTAAAATTTAATACCAACAGTGGTTATAGTACAAATTATGATGTAACTACTACATATTATGGTAAGTATATGGAAAAATATAAAACTGAGTTTTACAAATATAAATATAATGATAAAGATAATAAATTATATAGATATATGGAAAATTCTATATATAATATGGCAGAGAATGTTCAATTAACCGATTTAAAATTGAATCCTTATGATTATGAAAAAGATACAGACTTATCTATTAATAAGAAATTTTCTATAATTAATAATACTGCTACAGTACCATATTATCCACTTACTTTAAACAAAATAATGGATAGTTATTCAGATATTATTATTAATACAGAGAATAGAAAAACCGATGCTTATTTCGGTGTACCACATGCTTTTGAATTTAACTTTAAGTTCGATTTAGATCAAGGTAAATTTATATCAAATGATATATTTAATACCAATTTCTCTAATGAAATAGGAAGCTTAAAATCTACAGTAACAAATACTTCAGATAAATCAATAACGGTTAATATTGTTTATAAAATTGATGCAGACAAATGTAGTAAAAGTGACTGGAGTAAATATAGTGAATTAAATAATAAATTTGAATCTTTATTCTTAATCTCATTTTTAATTGCCAGTAATTAATTACCCAACACTTACAGAACTCGTTTCAGCATCTATAGAATAGTAATGAAAAACCTAGAAACCACTCAATTTTAATTCATGAATAATATGTGCCATGTATCGTTTAGCATCAAATTTCGTATTGCCAATAAACTGACTTAAACCAACCATATCACCATGACTTACACTATTCACTGTAGTCGTTTGCATCAGTCCTTTGTAATTTCCCCATTTTGCTGATTCAATACCAACAATACCATCATTACTGCCTTCAAATGGTTTTAAAATTGCAGCCATTGCTTTCCACATTTGGCTACTATAATCTTTATTTATATGTGCAGCATAACTTTGATAGTAGATAGAAGCAATATCAGGCACTTCATCATTAAATTTTTTCATAGCATCAGTAGTCACTTGTATTACTGAGCGTAAGCTATCAGGTCTATCATCACCAATTAATCTTGCATATATATTAACTAATCTTGATAATGCTATTTTAGGTATAGGGATTTTTCCTAGCACAATTTCTGCTAATTTAGCTCCATGGTGTGGCGTTCCTAGCGTAGTTACACTTGCTATGTGTTGATGAATGCCTAGCATACTTGCAGTATATCTTGCTTCAATACCACCTTTAGAATGTCCAATTATATTTATTTTATCTTTATTGGTAGTAGATAATATATCTAAAATTCTATATTTTAATTTAACACCATTATCAGCAATACTTAAAAAAGCATCTTGATTGGCAGTATACACATCACAACCATATTGTTTTAAAAAATCAGGAATAATTCCCCAATAGTGTAATAGTCTTGTTTGGTCTTTTAATCCTAAACCACTCACTAAAATCACAGGATATTGTGTGTCACAATAGGAGAGTTTCTCTACAGCACTTAAATTTTTTATTTCAGAAAAGTCCAACATTAACTCGCAATATTAAATATTAAATCTTTATTTCAGTAAAAATCAGCTCAAATTATTTGTTAGTTTTTTTATTATAAGGAAATTTTATGAAAAAGTAAAAACGAAATGAGGTTTTACTACTGAATCATTTTCAGCAATAGATGTAAATGTCTCGAAATTGCATTGCGAGGAACGAGCAATAGGCATGAAGAGACAAATTTATCATCGGTTTGCTTCACCAAAACAAAAAAATAGAGAAAAGCAAAATTGCCTTAAATGCTTCTTGATTTTTTGCTTCGTTTTGTATCAAGACAAAATGAAGATAAATACCTATATTGTCTTTTCCGTAAGTAAATATTTTAATAAAAATTGATAGCTATTAAGTTTATAGTAGCATTTTTTAGAAATAAGCTTTAGTTTGTAAATTGCTACTTAATACATATTTAACATACACACTGTTTGTTTTATAAATTTATTTGATTTGTTTTGTTGTATGAATAAATTTTTCTTTTACGGTTTTTATTATGTACTACACTAGTGGGACAATTATAACTGTATGAGAAATAGTAATAAAAATGTCCCGCTTCGTAGCGGGATTTTTTTTTGAAAATAAACAACATGAAAAAGAAAATTGCAATACAAGGTTTTAGTGCTTCTTTCCACGAAATAGCTGCTTTAAAATATTATGGAAACGATATTGAGTGTGTTGAGTGCAATACATTCAGACAGCTGTTTAACTATACTACCAATAAAGAAGTCGATTTTGCAATTTGTGCTATAGAAAACTCTTTGGCAGGTGCTATTTTACCAAATTATGCTTTGCTAAGAGAACATCATCTAAAAATTATTGGCGAAGTTTATTTGCGTATCGAAATGAATTTAATGGCTTTAGCTAATCAAAATATAACTGATTTAAAAGAAGTGCATTCACATCCAATTGCTTTGTTGCAATGTGGCAATTTCTTCAAAGATTATCACAATATTCAATTGGTAGAATCTGATGATACGGCTTTGAGTGCAGCTATCATTAAAGAACAACAAATTATAGGAAGAGGTGCTGTGGCAAGTAAAAGAGCTGCCGAATTATACAACTTAGAAATTTTAGCAGAAGATATTCACGACAATAAAAGAAACTTTACTCGATTTTTAGCTTTAGCTACACCAGATTTCCAACAAGAAATAAATTTCAATAAAGCATCCTTGTCGTTTAGAGCCAATCACACACCAGGAAGTTTAGCAAAGGTATTAACTATTATTGGAGAAAATAATATAAATCTTACTAAAATACAATCATTACCAGTTATAGGAGAAGAATGGCAATACTATATGTATGCAGATTTAGAATTTAATGATGCCAATCAATATCATACTATGATAGAACAAATCAAACCATTTACTTCTGAGTTGATGATTTTAGGAGAATATAAACAAGGTGAAAAAATAATATAAAATAATATGATAATCCAAGCAGCCAATAAATTACAACATATTAACGAGTACTATTTTAGTACTAAGCTTAAACAAATTGCTCAGATGAAAGCAGAAGGCAAGCCAGTCATTAATTTAGGTATTGGCAATCCAGATATGCCAGCATCTCAAGCAACAATCGATGCTTTGGTATATTCTGCACAACAACAAAATACCAATGGTTATCAAAGTTATGTTGGCATTCCTGAACTACGACAAGCAATGGCTGTTTGGTATGAAAAAATTTATCGTGTTCATCTAGATAGCAATACAGAAATTTTACCGTTGCTAGGTTCTAAAGAAGGAATTGGTTTTATTTCCAATGCTTTTTTAAATCCAAATGATGTAGTTTTAGTACCCAATCCTGGTTATCCAACTTATACTTCTGCAACTTATTTGGCAGGTGCAATTCCAGTAAATTATAATTTAGATGAAAACAATCATTGGTTACCAGATTTATCTTCAATTGATGAAACTTCGTTACAACAAGCTAAAATTTTGTGGTTAAATTATCCCAATATGCCAACAGGTGCAGATGGAAATATAGAAGCACTTAAGAAAATAATTGCTATTGCTAAAAAATATGAAATATTAATATGTAATGATAATCCATATAGTTTAGTTTTAAATAAAGAACATCCTTTTTCTATTTTTCAAATTGAAGGTGCAAAAGAAGTAGCTATAGAATTAAACTCATTAAGTAAGTCGCACAATTTAGCTGGTGCAAGAATTGGTATGCTATTAGGCGATGCTGCTTACATTCAAACCGTACTCAAAGTAAAATCAAATGTAGATAGTGGTATGTACTTGCCAGTTCAACAAGCAGCAATTGCAGCACTATCTAATTCTGATGTTTGGCATGAAGAAAGAAATAAAGTATATGAAAAAAGAAGAACTATTGTTTGGCGAATTATGGATGCACTACATTGTGTTTACGATAAAGAGCAAGTAGGTATGTTTATTTGGGCAAAAATTCCTGTAACATATAATAGTGTAGAAGATTTAACCGAACGCATTTTACACGAAGCCAATGTTTTTATTACACCAGGATTTATTTTTGGCAGTAATGGAAATAGGTATATAAGAATTTCGTTGTGTAGTAATGAAAATGATTTGAACGAAGCGTTAAATAGAATTAAAAGTTTATCAAATATATAGTATGAATATTTGTATTGTAGGTGTTGGATTAATGGGTGGTTCTTTAGCACTCGATTTACGCAAAGCAAATTTTGCACAGCACTTTATTGGCGTAGGTCGTTCTGAAAAAAACAATCAGTTGGCTTTAGAATTAAATTTAGTAGACGAATTTTTACCAAAGCTAGAAGCTATTCAACAAGCAGACTTAATTGTATTGACTGTTCCTGTAAATATTTTAGTCAACGAGTTGTTGTTTGTGCTAGATAATATTCAAGCACATCAAATTGTAACAGATATGGGTTCTACTAAATCTAATATTATAGAAGCAATTAAAAATCATCCAATGCGTAGCAGATTTGTAGCAGCTCATCCAATGGCTGGTACTGAAAATTCTGGAGCTAATGCAGCTATTTATGATTTATATAAAGATAAAGTATGTATTATTTGCGATAAAGACAATTCTGATGAAGATGCATTACAGTTAGTAGAACAAATGTATCAAACATTAGGAATGCATATTAAATATAAAGATGCAAAAAGTCATGATATGCACGCTGCTTATGTGTCGCATGTGTCGCACATTAGTTCTTTTATTTTAAGTGCTACAGTTTTAGAAAAAGAAAAAGACGAAGCTGCTATCTTAGAAATGGCAGGTGGTGGTTTTGAAAGCACTGTACGATTAGCAAAGAGTTCACCAGAAATGTGGACACAAATCTTTGAACAAAACAAAAACAATATTTTAGAAGTAATGGATACTTATATAGAAAAGATGTATCACTTCAGAAATTTAGTCAACAAAAACAAATTCGATGAACTTAAAAACTTCATGCAAGAGGCAAATCAAATTAGAAAAATCTTGAAATAAGTAAAAGCTAACAACAAGTAAAATATAAATCAATATTATCTTAACATAAAACAAAAAATTAATATTAAAGCAAATTAAATCACACTAAATTTGAAAATTATGGCAGTATTAGACATTATACCTATTAAAGATTGGGGTTTTAACTTTGAAAAACCAATTATCATCAGTGGACCATGTTCTTGCGAAACTGAAGAACAAATGATGGAAACAGCAAAGCGATTAGCAGACAAAGGCATCGATGCTTTGCGAGCTGGAATTTGGAAACCAAGAACAAGACCTGGAAGTTTTGAAGGTATTGGCAAAGAAGGTTTGCAATGGTTGGTCAATGCAGGTAAAGCAATTAACAAACCAGTTACGGTTGAAGTTGCTACAGCTCAACATGTGCAAGATTGTTTAGAATTAGGTGTAGATATTTTGTGGTTAGGTGCAAGAACTACGGTAAATCCTTTTTCTGTTCAAGAAATTGCTGATGCATTACAAGGCGTTGATATTCCAGTTTTGGTAAAAAATCCTATCAATCCAGATTTACAATTGTGGATTGGTGCTATGGAAAGAATGAATAGAGTAGGTATTAAAAGATTAGGTGCTATTCATAGAGGTTTTTCGAGCTATGAAGAATCGCAGTATAGAAATAAACCTACTTGGGAACTACCAGTGGAGTTAAAAAGATTATTTCCTACAATGCCAATTATTGTAGATCCATCACATATTTGTGGTAATAGAGAGTTATTACAAAGTGTTTCTCAAAAAGCATTAGACTTAGATTTTGATGGTGTGATGATAGAATCGCATAGAGATCCAGACAATGCTTGGAGTGATGCTAAACAACAAGTAACACCAGAAAGATTAGGAGAAATTGTAGCTTCTTTAGTTGTTAGACATAGCAATTTAGATGGTTACGAAGAAAATAAATTAGAAGCATTAAGAGGTAAAATTGATAGAATTGACAATTATATCTTAGAAATAATGAGTGAAAGAATGGATATTGCAAGAGCAATTGGCGAGTTTAAAAGAGACAATGGCATTACGATTTTCCAAAATACAAGATGGGACGAAATTGTAAAAGATAGAATTGTAAAAGGAGAGGAGAAGCAACTTTCAGAAAGATTTGTAAAACATATTTTTGAAGCCATTCACCAAGAATCTATCAGTAATCAAGAGAAAATAATGAACGAAACCATAGTTGAAAAATAGTTTCTCCAGTGTTTGTTATGCTGAGAATAGTAAAGCATCTCAAAATAAAAACAAAGAAGTCAACCAAAAAAGGTTGGCTTTTTTAAAACTAAGAGAGTATTGAAATAATTTAGTTTTATAGTAAATATTTTAACTTTATTACTATATTTATAGAACTATATTTTTTAAATCGTATATTATGAGAAACAAAACTTTATTTTTATTGCTTGTGTTATTTATCATCAGTGCATGTAAAAAAGAAAATGATACTAGCAACGATTTAGTGGAAGGTAGTTGGAAATTAGTTAAAGTAGAACAATATAATTCCGTAGCTGATAGTTTAATGTTGTTTGATTATTCATTAAATAATATAATATATAAATTTAATGATGATAATAAATTAATTGTATCAGGCGTAGGACACAATACTACGCTTACTTTTAATCCATTTTTAGATGGAACATATGATTATAAGTTAGTGTATGATTATTTCAGTGATCATCCTGCAAATGAAGAATTGAAAGCACATTATTTACTTCTTAGAAATTCAAAATATGTAGTTGATATAGAGAACAATCAATTAAAATTAGATAATAGATATATAGATGGTTCTTTGTTGATTTTTGAAAAATTAAACAACTAATAATTATAATGATAATAAAAAATATAATATATATTATAATTAAATAACAGGGTAATGTACTGAAAAATAGTTGGTGAATTTACCAGAAATAATACTTAGCTTGCTCCAGTTTATCTAAAGAAGACAAAAGCTTTGGTAGATGTCAACCTTTTTAGCAATAAGATTAATGTATATACAAAAAAAATGATAGTTATCTGTCACCTTTTTCAATAAATTTCTTTCATAATTCATGCACTTCAAAGCAGCGTCTTCTAAAAGAGACTCTGCGAAAGTATTTTTTACCTTTAAATTATCGCAGCGTCCTTTTACGAGAAACATCTGCTACGAATAAACTAAAAAAGACTTATCAGTAACATCTATTATTATGAAAGAAGTCTAATGATTAAGTTATTAAAATTGGTATTGTCAATAATAATATGTGCTAGTTGTTCTGGCTGATTTAAATCTATATACATCGCAGATGCTTTGTGATATCGATTATTATATTTTTCTATAGCTTTATCAATTCCACCTAATAATGGAGCATCTCTCTGAATGCCACGATTTAAAGCAGTTTCAAAATCTGTTTTAAGATAAATGATTAAATCCCAATGTGGTTGATATATTGGTTTAAGTAAATAAGCACCATCTGTAATAAGTATAGTGTTGTTGCTTATTGCTATTGGTTGAACATCAATTGATTCATCAGTATCTAAATTATGAATAGCAGTAACAATTGTTGCCTTTTCTTTCTGAGAATTTTTGAGTACTAAATCTACAAATGCTTGTTCATTATAAGCATCTTCATAATAACCTAAAGCACTATCATTTCCTTGTTGGTATCTTATTGCTTTCGTATGATGAAAACCATCTATAGAAATATGAATGACATTTGCATTTTTATGATTTAAATAAGCAGTGAGTTTTTGAGCAAAAACAGTTTTTCCAGTTCCTTCAATACCATTTATAACAACACGAATTGGTTTTAACTTTTGTAATGCCTTTGTTTTTATCTGTTGATGAACAATTTCAAAAACTTCATTTTCTTGCATATAAAATACAAATTCATTTATTCCAAATGCAACTTAGCTTTTTTAGCTAATAACTCATCTTCAGTTTCTTCAAATAGTTCGTCAGGAATACAACAATCTACTGGACAAACTGCTGCACATTGTGGTTCTTCATGAAAACCTTTACACTCTGTACATTTATCAGTTACTATATAATATAAATCATCAGAAACTGGTGCTTCTTTTTCATCTGCATCTACAACAGTACCATTCATTAAAGTATAACTACCTTTAACTTCTGTTCCATCTGCAATACACCATTCCATTCCACCTTCGTAAATAGCATTATTCGGACATTCTGGTTCACATGCTCCACAGTTTATACATTCTTCGGTAATTTTGATAGCCATTTTGCTTACTTTTGTAACAAAAATAGAACAAGAATATCTAAAACCACTAAAATTTGGTAAAAAAATAGTTAATGAATAATCAAGAAAAAATAAATGCATTAGTACAACTCGGAAATTATTTGCTAAACAATACAGAAGCATATCAAGCTATTATTAATGAAGCATATCTAAAAAATCCTTGGTTTACTAAAGAAAATAGTGTCTTGGCTATAAATGCAATTGCCCAAAATTATTTAAATGCAACACAATTAGAACAATGGATTACTCAATATGATACTTCTAGTCAACAAAACAAAATAGTAGGTTTGGTTTTGGCTGGTAATATTCCTTTGGTTGGCTTTCATGATATATTATGTGTACTAATGAGTAATAATATTGCTCAGATTAAATTATCAAGTAAAGATGAAGTCTTACTGCCATTCATTTTATCTAAATTAATTGAAATTGATGAACGATTTAAAAACCAAATTAATATCGTTCCTAGATTAAACAATTTTGATGCCATTATAGCTACAGGAAGTAATACTACAGCACTACATTTTGAACAATACTTTGGCAAGTATCCACATATTATTAGAAAAAACAGAAACAGTATTGCTATTATTGATGTTGCTACTACAAAAGAAGATGTACAGGCATTAGGTAAAGATGTGTTTAGTTTTTTTGGAATGGGTTGTAGAAATGTGTCTAAAATCTATGTACCAAAAGACTTTAATTTTTCTATTTTAAATGAAGCTTGGGACACTGATTTTGGTGATGTAATGCTACATCATAAATATAAAAACAACTTAGACTATCAAAGAACTGTTTATTTAATGACGAATACTCCATTAGTAGATATCGACTTTATAAATATTGTTGAAAATAAACAAATTAGTTCGCCAATTGCTTGTTTGTATTACGAGTATTATGATGATATAACTGCTTTAAATGAACAACTACAAACCAATGCAGATGAAATTCAATGTACTGTTGGAAAAAATCATATACCATTTGGTGATGCACAACAACCAACACTCAACGATTATGCAGATGGAATTGACACCATGCAATTTTTATTAAGTTTATAGCCAATAGTCATTAGGTCTATCGGCTATGCTGAGCGTTAGCGAAGCATCTCCAATCTATGCTAAGCAAAACAAAAGATTTCATGTCTTGGTTCTAACAATCTTGTTTCTTACAATCTTACTCAAATTTAATATTGCAATAATTGGCTAATAAAAATATTTTTCCGATATTTGCACCTCGTTAAAAAGAATAACATGTCAAGATTTTGTGATTTAACAGGGAAAGGACCATTAGTAGGCAATAAAGTGTCGCATTCTAACATTAAAACTAAAAGAAGATTTTTACCAAACCTTCAAAAAAAGTCATTCTATATTCCAGAATTAGATAAATGGGTAGATTTGAAAGTATCGATGAAAGCAATGCGTACTATCAATAAAAAAGGGATTTTTAATTATTTAAAAGAACTAGAAAAGAAAGGAGAAATTTCTTTAGGTTTATAAAATTATATTACAATGGCTAAGAAGAAAGGCAATAGAATACAAGTAATATTAGAGTGTACCGAACACAAAACTTCAGGTATGCCTGGAACTTCAAGATATATTACTAAGAAAAACAGAAAAAATACACCAGATAGATTAGAATTAAAAAAATTCAATCCTATCCTTAAAAAAATGACTGTTCACAAAGAAATAAAATAATTTGTTATGGCTAAAGTATCAAAAAACGCGAAAGTAAACAGAGGTCAAGATGTTGGAGAATCTAAAAACATGGTTAAAATTATCAAGTTTTTAAAGTCTGATAAAACTGGTTCTTATACTACAAGAGAAAAAATTGTTCACAAAGATAAACTTCAAGATACTTTAAAAGACCTATAAATCTTTTAACCGTTATCTTTGTTTAAAATAAATCAAGCTTCTCTTGTAGAAGCTTTTTTTTAATTTTACAACATGGGTGTTTTCGACAGAATTTTTAAAGGCAAATCTAATAAATCAACCGAAGAGTTGGTTAAAGAAGAAGCCGATTTACAACAAGGTTTAGAAAAAACCAAGCAAGGTATCTTTTCTAAAATTTCTAAAGCTGTAGCTGGTAAATCTACTGTAGATATTGCTTTTTTAGATGATTTAGAAGAAATTCTCATCACTTCTGATGTTGGTCTTCAAACAACTATTAAAATAATTGATAGATTAGAAGCACGCGTTGCAAAAGACAAATACATCAATACCAATCAACTCAATCAAATTCTAAAAGACGAGATTGCTACAATTCTTGCTGAAAACAACACCACCGATGTCTATAATTTTACAGATGGAATTACCAAAAAACCACATGTAATTTTGGTAGTTGGTGTAAATGGTGTAGGTAAAACAACTACAATAGGTAAGTTGGCATATCAGTTTAAACAAGCTGGTAAAGAAGTCGTTTTGGGTGCAGCTGATACTTTTAGAGCTGCTGCTGTAGATCAATTAACTATTTGGAGCGAAAGAGTTGGCGTTGGTATTGTAAAACAAGCTATGGGAAGCGATCCTGCTGCTGTTGCTTTTGATACAGTACAATCTGGTTTAGCCAAAAATGCAGATATTATTATTATTGATACTGCAGGAAGATTACATAATAAGTTAGCATTAATGGACGAGCTAACCAAAATTAAAAAAGTAATGGCTAAACTCATTCCAGATGCACCACACGAAGTGTTATTAGTTTTAGACGCATCAACTGGACAAAATGCAATGGAACAAGCAAAAGCATTTTCGGCGGCTACACAAGTTACCGCATTGGCACTAACAAAATTAGATGGTACAGCTAAAGGTGGTGTGGTATTAAGTATTGCAGACGAATTTAAAATTCCAATTAAATATATTGGCGTTGGCGAACAAATGAACCAACTACAAGTTTTTAACCGATTAAGTTTTATTGAAACACTATTCAATTAATAAATTATGATTACAATTAGAAAAGGAACCATAAACGACTTAGAGCAAATAGCTATTTTATTTGATGAATATAGACAGTTCTACGCTCAAAAATCTGATGTAGAAAAAGGAAAAGCTTTTCTTAAAGATAGAATTACCAATAATGAATCTATTATTTTTGTAGCAGAAAAAGACGAACAATTAATTGGTTTTATACAATTGTATCCAACATTTTCTTCTGTTTCTTTACAGCCAGATATTATTATGAACGATTTATATGTTTTTCCTAAAGAAAGAAAACAAGGTATAGGAAAAGCATTGTTAGATACAGCCAAACAATTTGTAATTGATAATGGATATAAAGGCATTTGGATTGAAACAGCAAATGATAATCCAGCACGATTCTTATACGAAAGTCTATCTTGGGAAAAAGATGTTGCCTTTACTAATTATTATTGGCAAGTATAGTTTCGTTTGATGATTAAATTTCTAAAGGGAATATTATTTCTAATCATCACATTGATAACACTATTCGTAGCGTATCACTTTCTTAGAAAAAATCACATTATATCTAAACAAGAAGCTATTGCAAAATATAAACATGCAGGTAGTGAGTTTATAAAATGGAATAATTTAGACATACAAGTTGTAGAACAAGGTAAAGGTACTACTGTTTTTCTAATTCACGGACTAGGTGGAGCATTACACGAGTTCGATTTACTAGCAGATAGTTTAGCCAAACATTATAAAGTTGTCCGATTTGATTTGCCAGGATTTGGTCTATCTGATGGAACAAAAGACGAACAACCAGAATTTCAGCAAGTGTATAAAGACTTCATGCATTTTATCATCAATAAGTATAGTACAGATAGTTGTTTTGTAGTAGGCAATTCAATGGGTGGATTAATTGCTTGGAATGCAGCTTTAGATACGAGTAATCACATTAAAAAATTAGTATTGTTAGCAGCAGCAGGTTACGAAATGGAACAAATGGCTAAGGAAAATGCTGAGTGGATTGATAAACCAATGATTAAATTTCTATTGGCAAAAGGTGCACCAAAATTTGTAGCCAAAATGAATGTACAATCTTGTTTTTATCACGATGATGCTATTGACCCAACATTATATGATATAAAATATGGTATGATGAATAAACAAGGGAATTTAGAATGGTTAAAAAAACTAGCAAAGTATAATAACTATACCGATTCTGCTACTATAAAAAATATTGCTTGTCCTACACTAATTATTTGGGGCGATAAAGACGAAATCATACCATTCAATCATGCCAGTAGATTTAAAAGAGATATTCCTAACAGTCAACTCATTACTTACAAAGACTGTGGTCATGCACCAATGACAGAAAACTATCAACAATGCAGCACAGATATTATACACTTTTTTGAAAAATAAATATCTTTATAACTAGGTATGTTTTTAATAAGTGAAAGAAATCAAAAAATAATTGTCATTTCACTTACAGTTATTTTTATTGGATTATTTTTTTTCTTGTCTGAAAAAGAACACAACAAGTTAGACAAAGAAAGAAAAGAAAATGCTAAATACACTATTGGTATTACTAAAGGAGTAGACTGGGTATATAAATCATCGGCTGTACATATAAAATATGAGTATAAAATATTTATAGATACTTATACGGCTACAGATGTTAAACCATCAAAACTAAAAGTAAAAAAGAAAGGTGGATATTATATCGTAGAATTTAGTAAAAAAAATAGACAAAACTCAAAAATGCTGTTTGATTTAGGAGAAATTCCGCCTAAAAAAGTAAAAGAATTATTTGAGTACTCGATTGGTTTTTGGGATACAATTCCAGCATGGTAGCTCAAATTTATTGGTAATGACCATATAGAGCAAAAACAACAATTCTTGTATCTTCAACTTTGTAAACAATACGATGTTTTAAATTTATTCTTCTAGACCAATAACCACTATAATTGGCTTTAAGTGGTTCTGGCTGTCCTAAACCATCAAAAGGAGTTTTACAACAATTTTCAAGTAATGCATAAATCTTTTTAACAGTTTTAATATCATTTTTAATCCACCAACCTAAATCGTACCAAGCATTAGGCATAAAAACAAGATCAAGCATCAATCATTGCTTTAAGTTCGTTTAAACTAAGCGGCGTTGGTTTTATCTTACCTTGTTCATAAGCTTCAATGTTATCAAGTAAAGTAGCATTAGAAATATGTTTTTCATTAATAGGTTTAGCATTTTTTAAAAAAGAAACAGACTTAAAAAACTCTTCAGCAAAAGCTACTTTATCATCAGGTATTTCTAAAATATATTTCATTATTTAATTTTTTGACAATTCATTATTATATTGATAGTAAATATACAAATTTTAAATGGTATTGGTAATTTTACTATTGTTATTTAAAATTCACAGCAGAGTTTGTTAAAAGGGACTCTGCATAAAATATTTTCACATTAAAATTTAATAATACAATTCGCAGAGTGCTATACTAAAAACTTCTATTTTTAAATTTAACCCAAATTACGCATTAGGAAAAATAGGTTTTCATTTTAGGTGGCGTAGCTGCATCACACTTTATTTAAAAGAAAGCGATAATAAAGTTGAAGCACTACGCACTTCCTCTCTAGACCTAGAAGTATGAAATACTTCAATTTGAGTAACCATGTGTGCAACTCATGGCATAATACCAAATTAATTTATAAACCTGAGTTCGGTTTTTAAAATACCAAAAAATATTATAAGTACTTAATTTATATTTTATTATTTGTATATTTTAGTAACTTAATAAGTGCGTAGCACTTCAACCTTATTAGAAATGATAGAAAATTTATAAAATACAGCGTAGCTGTATCACCTTTAAAATCTGTTTTTAAAAGACTCTGAAATAGGTTCAGGATGGAGTCATATGTAATTTTTGTCTATTTTCAATATCACTTTGGTATAAAAAGTATCTAATGCGTAATTTGATATTTTTGAATAAATATTAATTATATTTAAATAATAATAAAAATAGATTAAGCATCTTTATTGTCAATCAATAACAAAATTATAATTACATAACTTCTTATCTTAAGTAAATTCAATTTTTAGAACTATATTGCCACTTTAAAAACAAGTTTTATGAGAGAAGTATATATTGTATCTATGGCACGAACACCAATAGGTAGTTTAGGTGGTGTTTTAGCAAGCGTTAATGTAATAGATTTAGGAGCTACAGTAGTAAAAGCGGCTATGGAAAGAGCTGGCGTTAATGGAAATCAAATTGATGAGGTGATACTAGGCAATGTACTACAAGCTAATGTTGGACAAGCACCAGCACAGCAAGTGTCTATAGCAGCAGGAATAAATACCAATACACCATGTACTACAATCAATAAAGTATGTGCTTCTGGTATGAAAGCAATAATGTTAGGTGCTCAATCTATTTTATTAGGAGATAATGATATAGTTGTAGTAGGTGGAATGGAAAGTATGAGCAATGCACCACATTACATTCCTACAGGCAGAACTGGTATAAAATATGGCAATGGCGAAATTTTAGATGCTATTGTAAGAGATGGCTTACAAGATCCGTATAAAAAATACATGATGGGAAATGCTGGCGAGGTTTGTGCTAAACACTATAACTTTACTAGAGAAGACCAAGACAATTACGCTATTGCTTCATATAAAAGAGCAGCAGAGGCATATCAAAATAATTATTTTAAAGATGAACTGGTAGATGTAGTCATCAAAACAAGAAAAGGAGATATTATTATTAGCGAAGATGAAGAATACAAAAAATTCGACGAAAGCAAAGTCGGACAATTAAGACCTGCTTTTGAAAAAGAAGGAACCATCACAGCAATCAATGCCTCTAAAATTAATGATGGTGCAAGTGCAATGGTATTAATGAGTGGCGAAAAAGTTAAAGAATTGGGTATTAAACCATTAGCTAAAATCTTATCATTTGCCGATGCTTCTCAAGAACCAGAATGGTTTACTACAACACCAGCAAAAGCTTTACCAAAAGCTCTACACAAAGCAAATTTGTCTACTACAGAAGTAGATTTCTATGAAATTAACGAAGCTTTCTCAGTAGTAGCATTAGCTAACATGAAAGAAATGGACTTAGCACATGATAAAGTAAATGCATTAGGTGGAGCTGTTGCATTAGGACATCCAATTGGTTCTTCTGGTTGCAGAATTGTTTGTACGCTTATTTCTACACTACAACATAAAGAAGGAAAAATTGGTGCTGCTGGTATTTGTAATGGTGGTGGAGGTGCTAGTGCAATTGTAATCGAAAAAGTATAATTCAATTATCAAAAGTTAATAGTTGACAAAAATTTGTTGATTGTCAACATAAGTTTATATTTAAATGTTGTCTTTTAATAATATTTATACAATATTTGTGTCAAATTAAAAATTATGAGAAAAATACTAATGACATTAATGATTGGTTTAATAGTTACCAGTCTTTCGTTTGCTAGCGAAGCATTCGATTATCAAGCAAAAACTATTGAAACTGCTATGCTAAAAGCTAATTACATGGCTAAAGGCGATAATGCTGGCGGAAGTGGTGCTGCTCACAAAGGTATGTTTATTTTACAACCAGATTTAAATGTTGGAAGCAATTATGGTGGAAGATACTACAATGGTGGTTTTTTTATGCCAGGATTTACTTTTAATATTGATATAGGTGTTCACGACTATGTAAGTGTTGGTCCTTATGCTGGATTTGGTGCTAGAAATGGATTTTACTATATTGGTGCTGGTGCTAGAGGAGTTTTTCACTGGTGGCAATTAGTAGATGATAAAGTGAGTGCTGACTTAAAATCTGATGCAATTGATTTCTATTTACCTGTATTTTTAGGTGTTGATTTTGGTAAATACAAAGGTTATGGTAGTGGCGCTAGATTTAAAGGCGGTGCTGGTCTTGGTTTTAGATACTATTTTGTGGAAAAATTTGGTGTTAATCTAGAATGGGGTTGGATGGAAATGTCTTATGCTAAAATTGGTGTAACTATCAAAGTAAAGTAAGCATTTAAAGGTTAGTGTCTACACCAACCTTATCTAAACTAAGCTAATATTTAATTAAATTATTATATGTCCTGAATATTAATTATTCAGGACTTTTTTTTTATTAATTCTGCATTCTGTATTTTTACAAAAAAATATTTATACCATGAAAAAAATAAAATATCTGTTAGTTAGCATAATAATGCTTAGTACAGTTTCTACTTATGCTGTAGAAAAAGGAGATTTTCATTTAAATGTAACTACCAACTTAGGTCATCATAGCTTTATTGGAAACTCAACAGGAGTTAAAGGTTACGGTTTTGTTCCTGGAGTAACAATTAATATGGATTATTTAGTAAGTGATTATTTTAGTTTTGGAGGTTGGTTTTATTTCAATGGGAAAAAAATAGCAGATACTTATAAATACAGAAACTTTGGTTTAGGTGTAAGAGGTAATTTTCATTTATATCAATTAATCTCCGAAAAAGGTAATACTAGTTTAGATAGCGATGCATTTGATTTATATATTCCTCTAGCAATTGGTGGAGGTTTCATTTTAAAAGATAAAAATGCTGGTACTAAATTTAGAGGTGGTGCTGTTGTTGGTGCAGGTATTGGTGCTACTTATTATTTTGTAGAACACATTGGTGTTAATCTAGAAGCTGGTTATATGGAATCTTCTTATGCAAAATTTGGTTTATCATTTAAATTTTAATCAATAAAAAATATTCAATGAAAGTAACAGTTGTAGGCGTCGGTGCAGTTGGCGCAACTTGTGCAGATAATATTGCACGAAAAGAAATTTGTGAAGAGTTAGTAATGCTCGACATCAAAGAAGGTATGGCTGAAGGTAAAGCAATGGACTTAAATCAAACTTGCTCGCTTTTAGGTTTCGATACTAAAATCGTAGGTTCTACTAACGATTATAGCAAAACTGCTGGTAGTGATGTTGTAGTAATTACTTCTGGTTTACCAAGAAAACCAGGTATGACTAGAGAAGAATTAATCGGAACCAATGCAGGAATTGTAAAAGGTGTAGCAGAAAATATTTTAAAATATTCACCAAATGCTATCTTTTTAATTATTTCTAATCCAATGGATACCATGACTTACCTTACACTTAAATCTACTGGTTTACCAAAAAACAGAGTAATAGGTATGGGTGGTGCTTTAGATAGTGCAAGATTTAGATACCGTTTAGCAGAAGCTTTAAATTGTTCTCAAAGCGATTTGAATGCAGTAGTAATTGGTGGTCATGGAGATACAACGATGATTCCTTTAACAAGATTTGCTAACTTAAATGGAATTCCAGTTACTGAGTTATTATCTCAAGAAAAATTAGACGAAGTTTCAGCAGCAACAATGGTTGGTGGTGCTACATTAACTAAACTAATTGGTACTTCAGCTTGGTATGCTCCAGGTGCTGCAGGTGCTGCGGTTGTAGAAGCTATCTTAAGAGATGAGAAAAAAGTAATTACTAGCTGTGTTTATTTGGAAGGAGAGTACGGACAAAACGATATTTGTATAGGTGTTCCTGCTATCATTGGTAAAAATGGTGTAGAAGGCATTTTAAATTTCGACTTAAACGAAGCAGAACAAGCTAAATTTAATGCTAGTGCAGATGCAGTTAGAAACATGAATGATGTTTTAAGCACACTATAATTAGTACAAAAAAATATTTACAAAAGCATCAGCAATTTTGTTGATGCTTTTTTTGTTTATATTCTTTTAATTTTCGCGAACCAAAATTTTTAACTATTTTTACATTCCATAACAAGCACATTGGTTATGGCAAAATATATCTTCGTTACAGGTGGCGTAACTTCTTCTCTCGGAAAAGGCATTCTCGCAGCTTCACTCGCAACTTTACTACAAAATCGTGGATTAAAAGTAACTATTCAAAAGTTAGATCCATATATCAATGTCGATCCTGGAACAATGAATCCTTATGAACATGGCGAATGTTTTGTTACTGAAGATGGTGCAGAAACCGACTTAGACTTAGGTCATTACGAAAGATTTTTAGGCACACCAACTTCGCAAGCAAACAATGTTACTACTGGTAGAGTCTATCAAGAAGTGATTAATAAAGAAAGACGAGGCGATTATCTTGGAAAAACAGTACAAGTAGTTCCGCATATTACAGACGAAATTAAAAAACGCATTAAACTACTAGGAAAAAATAATCAGTACGATGTTATCATTACTGAAATTGGTGGCACTATTGGTGATATTGAATCTTTGCCTTTTATTGAAAGTATCAGACAGTTAAAATGGGAATTGCCAAAACAAGATTATTTGGTTTTACATCTTACGCTAGTTCCATATTTAGCTTCTGCAAAAGAATTAAAAACCAAACCAACTCAGCATTCGGTAAAAGAAATGCAAAGTGCAGGTGTACAACCAGATATTTTAATTTGTAGAACAGAATATGAGTTAGGAAAAGAACGCAAGCAAAAAATTGCCAACTTTTGTAATGTAGAAAAAAACTGTGTAATTGAAGCACTCGATGCAGAAAGTATTTACGATGTGCCATTGCATCTTCAAAAAGAAAAGCTAGACGATATTGTAATAGAAAAAATGCAGTTAAAAGCAACACCAAAAGCCAATTTAAAACTTTGGAAAACATTTTTAAAGCAACTTAAAAATCCAACACAAACAGTAAATATTGGTTTCATTGGAAAATATATCGAACTAAAAGATGCTTACATTTCTATATACGAAGCATTGATTCATGCAGGAGCAAAACAATCTACCAAAGTCAATATTATTCAATTGCATGCAGAAGAAATCAGCAAAAAAAATGTAGCACAAAAATTAAAAGACATCAATGGTATTTTGGTAGCACCAGGTTTTGGCGAAAGAGGTATGGACGGAAAAATTGCAGCCATAGAGTTTGCTAGAAAAAACAATATTCCATTTTTTGGTATTTGTTTAGGAATGCAAATGGCTGCTATAGAATTTGCTAGAAATGTGCTACAACTTAAAGAAGCTAATTCTACCGAAATGAATGAAAAAACACCTTTTCCAATAATCCACTTTATAGAAAATCAAAAGTATATAAAAAATAAAGGTGGTACTATGCGTTTAGGTAGCTACGACTGTAGTATTGATAAGAAATCATTAGCATATAAAATATATAAATCTACAGCAATAAGCGAAAGGCATAGACATAGATATGAATTCAACAACGATTTTTTAACTCAGTTTGAAGAAAATGGTATGTTGGCTTCTGGAAAAAATACGCAAAACAATTTGGTAGAAATTATTGAATTGAAAGACCATCCATTTTTTGTAGGTGTACAATTTCATCCAGAATATCAAAGTAGTATTTTACAACCACATCCTTTATTTAATGCTTTTATAAAAGCAACTTTAGGAAAGTAATTATTTCTTTTTTATAGTGTTGAGAAATTCTGTAATTGTTAAGATTGTAGTTTTCTTAATTCTTTTCAATTCGAGTAAATCTTTATCACCAGTAACTAAATAATCAGCATTTGAGTCTTTAGCTAATGACAGTAAAAAGTTATCCTTCTTATCTCTGCACAATTCAATTTTTGATGTAACTTGAACAAAGTTGGCATATTCTTCTATAGTTTCTAATAACTCTTCTATGTCTTCACTATTAAAAAAATTTCTAAACTTTGGTCTCTTTACTACATCAAGAAATTCTTCCAAAAGTTCTTGACTAAATATTAAACGAACATCTTCGACAAATAGAATATGGTCAAGTTGATTGTAATTTTTAGTTATCAGAAAACTAATCCAAAGATTAGTATCAAGAATGAGCTTTTTTTGATACTTTGTCATATCTTTTACTTCTTACAAGTTCAACTTCTTTAGTAATTTCTGCTAATGTGGGTTTAGTTAATTCTTTTGAGCGTAATTTTTCTAGCAATTTAGTAAAACCACTTTCTGAATTGTCTCGAATAGCAATTAAATCTAAATCTTCTAAATTTTTTAAAAGTTTTTTAGCTTTTGGATTTAATATATCAACCTTAATTGTAGTCATTAATCAAATTTACATAAAAAAATATTACATTACGAATAATAATGACTGCTTAAGAAATTTATTACAAAAAGGATAAAGCTATCTTTTGTACAAATTGATGAATAAGATTAAAAACTTTTAAAGCAAAGATTTGTTTCTATTATCTGTCGACTCATATATTTTTAAACGAATAGACAATGAAATCTGCCATTAACAAAACAGAATTAATTTTAAATAAATACCATTGTTTTACTAATCCTTGATTTTTAACTAACTTTGCATCTTTAATTGATTATGGATAAGAATACCATTACTGGAATTGTAATTATTGCACTCTTGTTTTTAGTGATGTCTGTTTACAACAACAAACAACAAGAAAAACTGGAAGAAACACAAGCAACCGAACAAAAAGCAGAGAATAAAGCATCTGAAAAAGCACTTAAAGATTCTATTCAAGAAACTGTTGTAGTAGATGAAACGAAAGATTCTGTAAATAATGTTCAAGCATTGGGAACTTTTGCTTCCTTTGCTAACGGAACAGCAGAAGAAATTCAAGTAGAAAACGAAGATTGTATTTATACTTTTTCTACAAAAGGTGGCTATCTGAAAAGTGTAGAACTAAAAGCTTATAAAACTTACTATCAAAAACCATTGATACTGTTTGAACAAAGTCCGAGCGATTTTAATATTTCGTTTGTAAGTAATAATGGACAAAAAACCATTGAAACAGCTAATTTATATTTTACACCTAATGGTGGAAATCAAAAAGTAAGTGGCGACAATCAATACAACCTAACATTTAGTATTCAATTAGAAGATGGAAGCTCTTATCAGCACGAATACATTATTCATGGTAAATCGTATATGGTTGACTTTAATATTCATGCTACGAATTTCGAGAAAGTAATTCCATCAACAGCAGCTTATTTTACGCTTAATTGGCGACAAGTATTGCATTCGCAAGAAAGAAGCGTACAAGACGAAAGAACTTTAAGTACTATACATTATTGCGATAACGAAGAAAGAGTAGATGATATTAGTCCGAGAAAAGATGTAGAGCAAACCATAGAAACACCTTTAAAATGGTTGAGTTTTAGTCAGAAGTTTTTTAATACTACTATTATCACTAAAGACAAACCATTCCCCAAAAATGCAAAAGTAACTACAACTGTACCAACAGATGATAGTTCTTTGGTAGTAAAAACCATGACTGCACAAATAAAAATTCCATTTAATCAGTCTTCAAAATTTGATTTTAATACAAGCATTTATACAGGACCAAGTAAATATAAATCATTAAAAAAACTTGGCAATAACATGCAAAAAATTGTAAGTATTGGAGGAAGTATTTTAGGTTTAGTCAACAAATGGATCGTAATTCCTTTATTCGATTTCTTACATAAATTCATTAAAAATTATGGTATTATCATATTAATTTTAGCATTATTTATTAAAATCATTACACTACCATTTACATACAAATCTAATCTATCAATGATTAAGATGCGTGTATTAAAACCAGAGTTAGATGAATTGAAAGAAAAATACAAAAACGATAAATCTACTTTTTCTGCAAAACAAATGGAGTTGTACCAGCAAACAGGTGTAAGTCCATTAGGTGGTTGCTTACCAATGCTTATGCAGTGGCCATTTTTAATTGCCATGTATCGTTTCTTTCCAAGTGCAATTGAATTAAGACAAGAAAAATTCTTGTGGGCAAGCGATTTATCTACTTACGATGCACCAATACATTTGCCATTTAATATTCCGTTAATTGGCGACCATTTGAGTTTATTTGCACTTTTAGGCGTAGCAACATCATTTGGTTATACTTTAATCATGATGAAATTACAACCACAACAACCTACAAGTTCTAGTGGCGATGGTGAAGACTTTGCAGAAGCTATGCAAAAACAAATGCGTGTAATGCAGTACTTCTTTCCAATTATGATTTTGTTTTTCTTTAATAAATCATCTGCTGCATTAAGTTATTATTTCTTTTTATATAATGCATTTTCATTATTACAACAATGGATAATGACAAAGTTCTTTATAGATGAAAAAGCAATTAGAGCACAGATAGAACACAATAAGAAAAATCCGAAAAAGAAATCGGCATTTCAACAACGCATGGAAGAAATGATGAAGCAACAGCAAGAGCTAAAAAATCAACAGAAGAAAAAGTAAACTAGAATCATTTCTATAGTATGATTGTAGAAGTAGCTATTTTAATTGTTAAAGCAGAACAAATTTCTCAATTTGAACAAGATTTTGCTATTGCTAAACAATACATTAGTTCAATTAAAGGTTATATAAAACATTCTTTACTAAAGTGTATTGAGCAAGAAAACAAATATATTTTACTAGCAGGAAATAATGATTTTCAAGAATTAAATAATGATTGGAAATTTCATGGTCAAGTTTTGTGTTTTTATGATGATTCTGATACCATTGCTGGAAAAAATTATGACTATTGGAAAAATAAACCTAACTATACGACTAAGTTTGAACAAATTAAAATAGATAAAAACTTAGGTCATGGTTTTTTGTATCAACCATATAAAGAATGGATTGAGCCAAGTAAAAAATGGATTTTATATCAAGAGTTGTAATTGCACAAAAAGAATTTTATAGTTTTAAAGACAATAGTTTATTATTTTAGTCAACTTTTTTATGAAGACAATAACCTATTTTTTATTAGTAATAATTTTGTGTAGCAGTTGCAAAAACTATCCATTCAACAAAAAACCATTTATACAGCAACCTAAAAAAATAGAAAAAGCATTTAATCAATTAGAAAAAGTAACTACACTTAATAATAACTTAGTTAAAATTATATTTGATTATGAAAGTGTAAACTTTATATCAGCTAATCAAAGTATTCATTTCTTTGTTGTAGACTCTACTCAGCAAATCAATAATTATACTTATTGCAATAAAATGATTATCGGACCAAACAAAGTCAGTTTTTCATTAAAAGGAGGTACTATAAAAGATATTTTGTTCGATAAAAAACGCATTAATTTTAATCAACTAGCAGCAATTGCAAAATCAATTCGTAAGCAATACAACATTTATCAAGTAGTAATAGATAAAACTGATGATAGCGATATTACAACTTGGCTAACTTATTCTTTTTATGTTGGACAGAATAAAATAGAGAAAAAAATGTTATATTCAGAACATGGAAAACGCATTAAAACTATCAATCAGTAAAATAATAATGAGGTTATAATTTGTGTATGAATGTTATGGTTCGTGTATGTACGCCATAGTTCGTGTCTCACGAACCATTATAAGAATAATTATTATGGATTATTTTAAATACGATAGAAAATCATATATAAATTTGGATCAAATTTATTTTTGGACTGCAACGATATACAATTGGCAACACTTACTTAGTGAAGATGAATCTAAAGATATTATTGTTGACTCTGTACGCCATGGTTCGTGTCTCACGAACCATTATAAGAATAATTATTATGGATTATTTTAATTACGATAGAAAGTCTTATATAAATTTGGGTCAAATCTATTTTTGGACTGCAACGATACACAATTGGCAACATTTACTTAGTGAAGATGAATCTAAAGATATTATTGTTGACTCTGTACGCCATGGTTCGTGTCTCACGAACCATTATAAGAATAATTATTATGGATTATTTTAAATACGATAGAAAATCATATATAAATTTAGGTCAAATCTATTTTTGGACTGCAACGATATACAATTGGCAACACTTACTTAGTGAAGATGAATCTAAAGATATTATTGTTGACTCTGTACGCCATGGTTCGTGTCTCACGAACCATTATAAGAATAATTATTATGGATTATTTTAAATACGATAGAAAATCATATATAAATTTAGGTCAAATCTATTTTTGGACTGCAACGATATACAATTGGCAACACTTACTTAGTGAAGATGAATCTAAAGATATTATTGTTGACTCTGTACGCCATGGTTCGTGTCTCACGAACCATTATAAGAATAATTATTATGGATTATTTTAAATACGATAGAAAATCATATATAAATTTAGGTCAAATCTATTTTTGGACTGCAACGATATACAATTGGCAACACTTACTTAGTGAAGATGAATCTAAAGATATTATTGTTGACTCTGTACGCCATGGTTCGTGTCTCACGAACCATTATAAGAATAATTATTATGGATTATTTTAAATACGATAGAAAATCATATATAAATTTAGGTCAAATCTATTTTTGGACTGCAACGATACACAATTGGCAACATTTACTTAGTGAAGATGAATCTAAAGATATTATTGTTGACTCTGTACGCCATAGTTCGTGTCTCACGAACCATTATAAGAATAATTATTATGGATTATTTTAAATACGATAGAAAATCATATATAAATTTAGGTCAAATCTATTTTTGGACTGCAACGATATACAATTGGCAACACTTACTTAGTGAAGATGAATCTAAAGATATTATTGTTGACTCAATGAAATATTTAAGTGATATGAATAAGATAGATGTATTTGCTTTTGTAATAATGCCTAATCATATACACATTATATGGCGAATTATTGAGAATGGAGTAAAAGAAACTACTGTTGGCTCATTTTTAAAATTTACAGCACATCAATTTTTGAAAAAAATAAACACCCAAAATAGTAATTTGTTAAACAAATATAAAGTAATTGCTCATAATAAACAACACGAATTTTGGCAAAGAGATTCATTAGCAATACCATTATTTACAAAAGAAGTAGCATTTCAAAAGTTAGATTATATTCATAACAATCCAATAGTAGAAAAATGGAGTTTGGCGAAAGAACCTGTCGATTATAAGTATTCTACAGCATCTTATTATGAAAATGAGATAAATAATTATACATTTATAAAAGATTTAAGAGAAGAGTTTTAGTTTAATTTGTGATTCGTGAGACACGAACCACTGCAATAGACTTATTCTTTTTATGTTAGACAGAATAAAATAGAGAAAAAAATGTTATATTCAGAACATGAAAAACGCATTAAAACTATCAATCAGTAAAATAATAATTCTACTGTTTACTATTTGCACAATCTCATCTTGTGATAAAACAAGAGAAGGAAACGGAATCGTTTTAGATAGCGTAACCAAACAACCATTAGATAGTGTTAATGTAGATATTTACTTAATGTCTATTCATAATGATTCATTGTTTCCAAAAGTATATACCAATGCAAAAGGAGAGTATCATGTAAAACACGAACATGGTAGAAAAATGGTACAGTTTTCTAAAGAAGGATACATTGGTTATGTAGCTGACCTCAGAAAAAATGACACCATTTATATGGAAGTCTATCATCCTGATGACTTTGAATAAATTCGCAATTCTTTTAATAACATTGAATATCCTTTCTTATTCGTACCTTTGCACTTTAATTTACAAATATGGACGGATTTAGAGCATTAGGACTCGGAGAAGAAATTTTACTAGCACTAGAAAAAAAAGGGTTTGAACAACCAACACCAATACAATCATTAACTATTCCTTTATTACTAAATGGAGAAAAAGATGTAGTAGGACAAGCACAAACAGGAACAGGAAAAACAGCTGCTTTTAGTTTACCTATCATCGAAAAATTTGATGAAAAAAGCAAAAAAATACAAGCGTTAGTTATTACGCCAACAAGAGAATTAGCATTACAAGTTGCCAACGAAATTGTTGCATACAAAGGAAGCAAACGCATGTGGATAACTACAGTTTATGGTGGTGCTCCAATTGGAAAACAAATGAGCGAATTAGAAAAAGGAACGCATGTAGTAGTTGGAACACCAGGAAGAATCATCGACTTAATTAAAAGAAGAAAATTAATATTAGACGATGTAAAATATGTAGTTTTAGATGAAGCCGATGAAATGCTAAATATGGGTTTCATAGACGATATAGAACTCATACTACAATCATGTAATGAAGATAGAAGAATGTTATTGTTTTCTGCAACAATGCCAAAACCAATTTTGCAGCTAGCAAAACGATACATGAAAGATTTTGAAAAAGTAGAAGTACAAAAAGAAGAATTAACCAACGAAATGATAGATCAACTCTACTACGAAGTAGGAGAGAGAGATCGTTTTGATGCACTGTGCAGAGTATTAGATGTAGAAGAAGATTTCTATGGCATCATCTTTTGCAATACTAAGGCAGAAGTAATAGAAATTTGTAATCACTTAAACGATAAAGGATATTATGCAGATGCTTTGCATGGCGATATCCAGCAAAATTTAAGAGAAAAAGTAGTTAAGAACTTCAAACAAAATAAATACGGTGTTTTAGTAGCTACAGATGTAGCAGCAAGAGGCATCGACATACAAGACTTAACACATGTAATCAACTACGGTTTGCCACAAGATCCAGAATCATATGTACACAGAATTGGAAGAACTGGTAGAGCAGGAAAAACAGGTAAAGCCATTGCATTTGTTTCAAGAAATGAAAAACGCAAAATGCTAATGATAGAAAGAATTAGCAATAGCAAAATGCAAAAAGTAAATTTACCAGATGCTTTTGAAATGGTAAAAATTAAGAAAAATCGTATTAAAGATGATATTGAATCTATTATAGAAACAGAACATTACGAAGAATACTTAACTTTTGCTCTCGACTTACTAAAAGAAAACGATCCAACTACTTTAGTAGCAGCAGTTCTAAAACATTTTGTAAAAGACGAACTCGATCCAAAGAGTTACAAGAAAATCAAAGAATCTACTTCTGAAAATTATAGCAAAAAAGTAGTACGATTATTTTACGCTAAAGGCAGACAAGATGGCATTACGCCAAAAGTTATCTTAAACGAGCTGAAAGACAAAACAGGTGTAGATAGTAGAAAGATTAACGATATAAAAATTATGCAGAATTTCTCTTTCTTCAATACCAATGGCGATGATGCAGAATTAATTTTAGCAGTTTATAAAAAGAACAAAGGCAAACGACCAATTGTAGAACGAGCTAGAGAGAGAAATTAATTTTCTGCTTATGTCTTAGCTTTAATTCAAAGCAGCACCTTCTAAAAGAGACTCTGCGTGAAAAAAATCACATTAAAACACAAAAGAATAAAGCTGTTTTGAATGCTTATTAGTATCAATTCAAATGTCAAATTCTTCTTAGCTAAAATATTCAGTCAATACTTAATATAAGTTGTACCTACTTATAGTGATTTTAACTTTTTTCTTGATAATTTTAATAATGAATATTACTTTTACACCGACTACTAGCTAAACTCATTTTCGTTTAGCAACATATTGAAAAAAATAAAATGTTGAATATGAAAGCATTCTACAGTTCATATTTGTACATTGTTGTTATCATATTGTTTGCAGCAAATACAAATATAATTAATGCTAATGAGGTTGAAAAAAATACTATTTTTAATAGTATCAACAAAACCATTAAAATTAATTACTTTATTGTAGATAAAGAAGTAAATGAAAAAGAACCAATAGTCCACCAATTGAGTTTAGTAATTCCTAAAGAAAATTTCTATTTATTTACTCATAATAAACTAGGTAAATTTTTAGTTAACCACAATTGCTTAGATGAAGAAAAAATAATAAATACATCTGTGTATGCATCTATCAACGATATAAGTAAAGATGGAAACTGCTTACTAGAAGTTTGGAAACATAAAAACCCAATTAATGTTTCTAATTATACTTTCAATCTCGCATGGACACTAGCAGATATTGGTGCTTCATGCGATTTTGATGGTATTGTTAATAGCTTAGCTATAGATAATCCTAGAATTATAGATGCAGTAGGAAATTCAAATATGTCAGCCGCAATTATTCAAACCATTACTTTAAGTTTAATAAGTACAAAAGATAATCGAGCTGATGGTATTCAAATACTACAAAATAGATTAAATGCTTTGACTTTTAACTACAGTGAAGGTTAAAGCATCATTATTAATTATATAGAGGTCTAGACCAGTATATATAAACATATTAACCCTTTTTTTGGCCGCACATTTCTTATGAAAGTGTGGCTTTTTTTCTATATTGTCAGCAATATAAATGAAACAATTAGAAAATATATTTAGTAGATTTCCGCAAGCACTTATACAAGAAATCAAAGAAAAAGCAACAATAAAAACACTAGCAACCAATAGTATGTTGCTTAAATCTGGTGCGTACTTAAAAAGTGCCATGTTGGTTATTGATGGTGTTATAAAAGTGTATAGAACAGATGAAAATGGCAATGAGTTTTTTGTCTATTTTGTTCAATCTGGAGAAGCTTGTGTAGTAAGTATGATTTGTTCGCTAGAAAACTATCAGAGTAATATTGCAGCAAAAGTAGACGAAACAGCAACTATTGCATTTATTCCATTGTCAGAAATGAGTAATTGGATGAATGAATATCCAGTTTGGTATGAGTTTGTCATTCAGTCGTACAGAAAACGATTTGATGAATTGTTGACAGTAATAGATCACATAGCATTTAAATCAATGGATGAAAGACTAAGTTTTTATTTGAAAAAATACGCCAATCAACATCAACAAAATGAAATTAATTTATCGCATCAAGAAATTGCAAATGATTTAAATACATCAAGAGAAGTAGTATCACGATTGTTAAAAAAAATGGAGCAAAATGAACAAGTCGCATTGTACAGAAATCAAATTGTATTGTTGCCAAAGTTAATAGCAGATTAATCAAAAAAACGAAAGAACTTTACTTTTTTATAAAAATACTATATATTTGTGCAAGACACGCTTTGTAGGCGTGTCTATTTTTTTCATTAAAATTATAGATTATGTCAGATATAGTTTATGTTACAGAAGAAGGTCTTGAGAAATTGAAACAAGAACTAAATCAATTAATTGCAGTAGAAAGACCAAAGAGTGCTGCTGCCATTGCCGAAGCTAGAGAAAAAGGAGATTTGTCTGAAAATGCAGAATACGATGCAGCTAAAGAAGCACAAGGATTGTTAGAATTAAGAATTTCTAAGTTACAAGCAGATATAGGCAACGCACGAATTTTAGATCCAAGTCAATTAGATATGTCTAAGGTATCAGTGTTGTGCAAAGTGAAAGTAAAAAACCTTAAAATGAAAAAAGATTTTACTTATCACTTGGTATCAGAAAAAGAAGCCAACTTAAAAGAAATGAAGATTTCAGTAAAATCGCCAATTGGTGCTGCATTATTAGGAAAATCAGTAGGCGATGTTGTTGATGTACAAATTCCAGCAGGAATGATGTCTTTAGAAATATTGGATATAAATATATAAAAATGCCTAGTATATTTACTAAGATAATCAACGGAGAAATTCCATCTTACAAAATTGCAGAAGATGATAACTTTTATGCTTTCTTAGATATTAGACCACTGCATCTAGGACATACATTAGTAGTACCAAAGCAAGAAATAGATTATATTTTTGATATAGATGATGACTTGTTGGCAAAGATGATTGTTTTTGCAAAAAAAGTAGCTTTAGCAATTCAGAAAGCTGTGCCATGCGAGAGAATTGGAATGACCGTAATTGGATTAGAAGTTCCACACGCACACATTCATTTATCACCAATAAATACTATTCACGACTTAAACTTTAGCAATACCAAGCAATATTCGCTAGAAGAAATGCAAGACATTGCTCAAAAAATAAGTGGTTATTTGTAATTAGTCATTGGTCATCAACTGACTAGCGACAAATAACTAACAACTAATACCTAGTTTTATCTTGTTTGGCTGTCCATTGTTCAAAAACAGGTATTGCTTCTTCTTGCATTATTTTAATAAATTGTATATTTCTATTAGATATATCTTTATCTAATTCATTATAAATGAACTGATCATCAAAATTAATTTTTGCTGCATCTTCTTTAGTACAAGCATAAAATACCATTTTAGGTCTTGCCCAATAAATTGCACCTAAACACATCGGACATGGTTCGCAAGATGTATAAATAATACAATTGTCTAACTGAAAAGTATTCAATTTTTTGCAAGCCATTCTAATAGCCACTACTTCTGCGTGTGCCGTTGGATCATTGGTAGAAGTTACACAATTATGTCCTTCGGCAATTATTTCGTCATCTTTTACTATAACACAACCAAATGGTCCGCCTGCATTTGAGTTCATTCCTTTTGCTGCCATTTGTATAGCACGACTCATATAATACTGATCTTTTTCTGTCATAATGAATGATTTAATACACAATCAAAAGTAAGTAATTAAATACATTATACTTATTACCTTATTGTTTCGTGTGATATTAAATACTACTCACTAAAAAGGTGTATTCAATTTTATATAAAATTTATTTATTTTTGTGTTGATGCAGTTGAATAATAAACAGAAAGATATCGTTGAAAAATTAATTGACTCGTGGAAAGACAAACAACTGGTTGATGAAACACTTGCCAATAAACTAAAAGAAGATATTGCTATTGAAACTAGCAATTGGCGACAGTTGGCTTTCTATGCTTTTGTTGTTGCTATTGTTTGTATTGTACTATCGATAGTTGTTTTTTTAGCTGATGAGCAATTGAGATTTCTGCTAGAGAAAATACTAGACTTATCTAATTTTGGCATTGCTATTTTACAAAGTCTTATTGCTATTCTATTGTTTTTTCTCGCCAAAAAAAGTATAGATAAACGACCACAAAAAGTTTTTACCAATGCTAGTTTATTAATTATTGCTTCGTTCTTTGCTATTATAGCACTTTCATTTTATGGCAAAGCATTTAGCTTAGGCGAAAGTCAAATGTATGGACTATTTTTATTCGGAACATTCTTATATGTTTTATTGTACTTTATTTTTAAATACAAATATCTTTGGGTAATTGCATTATTATTTTTGTATATGAGCTACGCTGCAATTACGGTTCAATTACAAAGAGATGACGACTACTTTCTAAGAATGAATGTTTTTGTAAGATGCATTCCGTTTAGTATGCTCTTAATTTTTTCTACTTATGCTATTCAACAAATAAAATCACTACAATCGATAATAAAAACTCATTTTATAACTAATTTAATACTATTATTATTTATACTTTGGCAAGTGTCTTTATTTGGTAATTACAATCAATATGAGCAATGGTTAACAACACCACAGTTGCACTACTTTCCATTTGCTATTATCAGTATGATTGTTTGTACTGCTGTACTATTTTATGGTTGGAAAAAACAAAATGAATTGGTCGCTAATATTGGTTTAATTTTTTTAGTGATTAATTTACTCAGTAGGTATTTTGAATACTTTTGGAAGCCATTACATAAATCGGTATTTTTTATAATACTAGGAATTATTTTTGCAATCATTGGTTGGAAAGCAGAAAAGCTATGGAATAAAAACAGTTAGATTACTGTTCAAACATACAAGTAGTGCCTACAGTTAGTTTGGCTTTTTTTCCTAAAATAATAGCTCTGTTATCTGCAATGTGTCCTGCTGGAAAATTATAACAAATAGGGAAATTATATGCAGCACAGTGTTCTTGTATAATTTCATAAGCAGTTTGTCCGTATGGAATATCGTTATCTATCATATTGGTCATTCCACCAACAATTAATCCTTTTATAAATTGCAGTTTTCCTGCTCGTTTTAGTGCCATCATCATTCTATCTATATGATATAAATATTCATCTAAATCTTCAATAAATAAAATAGCATCTTTAGTATGTACTATACTTTTTGTACCTAATAAACTATAAATAATAGACAAGTTGCCACCAATAACTTCTCCTTCTGCTACTCCATTTCGGTTCATTTCATGTGCATCAAAAGTGTAGTGTAGTAATTTACCAAATAGTGCCTCTTTAATGGAATGAATACTTGCAGTAGTACTATTTTTTAGTGTGGTCATCATTGGTGCATGCAAAGATTCCACACCAATATTGCAGTTTAATAAAATATGTAAATAGGTAATATCTGAAAAACCAACAATCCATTTTGGTTGTTTCATAAAAGCAGTAAAATCTAAATCGTCTATAATTTTAACCGTTCCATAACCACCTCTTCCACAAATAATGGCATTAATATTTGGATTGTTCAACATCTGCTGAAAATCTTTTCTTCTTAAATCATCATTACCAGCAAACTGATGGTGTGAAGCACCTACGGTTTCGCCAAGTACTACATTTAAATCCCAACTTTTTAAAATATTAATAGCTGTTTCAATTTCTGCTACGGTTAGTTTTTTAGCAGGACAAGTAATACCAACAGTATCTCCAGCTTTTAAATAAGTAGGTTGTATCATAACACAAAAATAGACAAATTTACTAAAGCCAAGTTATAAAGCGTACTTTACTCATCGTTAAAGATTTAGTTAAACTAAAGTGTGCATAATTGAGTAATTTTACAAAATAAAAAATAAAACATTTATGAAGTTTTTAAGCACATTTAGTTTAATATTTATCGTATTATTTAGTTTTGCACAAACAGAAAGTGTTAACTACGATTATTTAGAAAATACATTTGAAGGAAGATATCCATTACCAGCAGATAAAAGATTTAATATTGTTGGTGATGCATTTGAAGATTTAGCATATGTTGAAATTGCTATTTATAAAAATATTGAGAAACCAAAATCTCAAGTAGCTAAAGCCAGTTGGTCGCAAAATTACTATAAGTCGAACGATAAATACACCTTAGAAATTGTTGATATTTTAGAAGGCGACAAAGCTTATGATATTGAATTTAAATATTATAGAAAAGCAGATGAAACTTTTAAAAATTTATTTTTATCAGAAATTAGTGAACAAGTTGCTTTGTTTTTAAAACACAGTAACACCACAGGCAAAAAAAATGTAAACTGGAACAGCAATCCTAAAGATATTAAAGCTGAAGTAGAAAACATTATAAAAGCAGCTATTGCAGATATTAGAACTGATGAGACTAACATTCAGTTTAAAGACTTATCAGACAATGTTTTAGTTGGTATTGAATATGTAGAACAACTACAACTTAGTAAAAGCCAAGTAATGAATGATGCTAATAATTTTGTCGTTGAACAAGCCATTGACGAACTTACAAAACAAATTGCTTTTGAAGTAAGTAATGTTTTGCCAAATACTTATTATATCTTAAGTGAAAAAAAAGTAATTAAACAATATAAAACCGAAAAAGGATTTCATACATTGGCAATTCAAGCAGGTTATGGCGTAGCTTGGTTTAATGGTGGTTTTAATAAATTTAACTACGGACATGCACCTTATGCTGGCTTTGGTATTCCTTTATCTAAAAATCCAAATAGAGGAAACTTTATTAGAAACTTATCTATTAATGCTGGTGTTTACTTTTTAAATTTTAAAGATGTAAACGATGTAGAATATTCTGGTCCGTTTATAAAAAGACCAATTTATGTAAACCTAGGATATAAGTTTTTAAAAATAGTAAAATTTCAAGCTGGAGCAGTGCTTTTAGAGCAAAAAAGCAATAATGGCAACTATGTTAATTTTAACAAGATTACAGTCAGACCAAATATTTCTTTAGGTTTAGAACTAGATTTATGGTTAGGCATTAAAAATAATAGATAATGAAAAATATAATATTCATTGTAGTTTTTGTGCTAAGTATTTTAGGTGGTTTTGCACAAAGAGCCAACAACAGCTTTTTTATTAAAGGTGGTGTAGGTGCTTTACAATACTACGGAGATTTAAGCAATAAATTTATCAACATAAAAGAAAGTACACTTGGTTATCATGCTGGAATTGGCTTTCAACCGAATAATTTTTTAGGTATTGAGTTGAGCTACTTACAAGGAACTGTAAAAGGTGACGATAGAGCTAGTGCATGGTTAATTAAAAACAATGCCACTAAAAATAACAATTATAGTCGTTCATTAAATTTTAAAACAGATATTAAAGATTTAAATTTAAAACTCTACTTAAATTTTGATAATGGCAAAATGATTTCAAAATATAGTGCCGTTGCTCCATATTTAATTGTAGGATTTGGTGTAGGAAAGTTTACGCCTTATGCTGACTTATTAAATAGCAATGATAGATATTTTTATTGGACAGATGGTACTATTAGAGATATAGACCAATCTGCTACTAATGCAAATGATGCACAAATTATTGAAAGAGATAATACTTACGAAACAAATTTATCAAATTTAAATATTGAAAAAGACTATAAACAATGGAAAATGCAATCGTCTTTGGGTTTTGGTTTAAACTTTAAGTTGGCTAAATTTATGTATTTGTATTTGCAAACAGAATGGACTTATAATTTCACAGATTATATTGATGATGTTAGCAATGGAAAAGTAGAGTACACTACAAATGATTTCAAAAACTATGCTGCTAATCCTGCAAATATGATAACCAATACAAGAAGCAACAACAATAATAAAATTGGCGATAACTACTTATACACTAGTGCTGGCATTGCTTTTTACTTTGGAAAAAAGAAAACTAACTACCTAACTATTAATACTAAAAATTTATACAATGATATGTATGGTTATAAAACTCCAAAGTTTTTAAATGATACCACTACTATTGCTATTAAAAAAGATAGTATTGAAATTAATTTAAATGATAGTTTACTAATAGACACTATTAACTTAAGCACTATCAAAAAAATAAACGACAGTACTTTTTATTATAAATGGATATCTAATAATAATTTTAATACTAATGACAGTATGATTATTTTAATAGATACACTAAATCTAGCAAACAACAAAAAAATAATTACTAAAAAACTAATTTATATCTATAATGATACTATAAATACAGTTGTAGATAGTATAAAACCAAGTACACTTAGTAATACATCAACAGATAGCTTACTTAAAGTACTTGATGTAGAAATTAAAAGTCTTTATAATGATTTAAAAATAGACAGTACTAATACTAGTATTCAAAATGATTCTTTTGTTTGGATTCAAGTAGATTCATTAAATCAACCAATATTTATAAATAACTCAATAGATACTATAAAAAACAATAAAAAAGTAAGTTATATTACAATATCTACTGATGCTATTAAAGACACCAACAACAATGATTACATCAACAAACATTTAATCTACTTAAAAAATCAAGATACAATTAAATATAACTCATTAGATAGCTTAAAATTAGTATATAATAATATATTAAATACTAAAAAAGATACCAATAAAATTATTGATACAGTTGTTATCAAACAAATAGTAAAAGATACTATTATTAAAATAAATGCAGTAGATACTTTTAAAACTAATATGCTTAAAGATTCTATTTCTGCTACTAAACCATATATTTCAACTACAAATAATAACTTTTTAGATAAACTAGATAGCTTAAGAAATGAATTGAATATCATCAATACATCATCTGATAAAAAGAAAAAATCTAAAAAAGATAACTCAACTACAGCAGTAGATTACAACTATGTAAGCAAGTTAGCAAATGCTAATACAGATACGCTTGTTATTGCTAATACGAATAATAATGTAGTAAGTAAAACTATACAAAAAACAGATACCATTAAAATAGTACAGTACAATACACCAAGTATTTCTAGTACTTTTCCGACTACAACAACTACAACTGTTGCCAATGAGCAAGCACTACAATCATTACAACAAAATGATGTAATACTAAATCAGAAGCTAAATGAAATATACAATTTACTTCAACAAAAAAGTTTAAGTACATCAGCAACAATACCAAATAACAATTATACAATACCAAACAATACTATTCCTTCAAATTCAATAAATTCAAATATAGTTCCCAATACTACAAGTACTAATATTGATAATGCATTAAAAGATAGTGTAGCACTACTACAAAATCAAATAAAAGCAATGCAACAAGTTAACCAATCGCAACAAATGCAAATAACACAACAGCTAAAAAGTATGCAAAAAAGCGATTCTCTAATGTTTGAATTACTACAAGCCAATGCCAATACACCATCAAATAGTACTAAAAAACAAAACAACGATGTTAAAACTCAAAATCAAATATTGCTAGACGACATCAATCAAATGCTACAACAATACCATATTAAAAGTATAGATACACAGTCGTTAAACAATCAAAAACAAGTAAGTGCTTTATATAATGAGTTGAACAATATAAAATCAGAACTTAAAAATATTCAAACAAGTGTAGAGAGCAAAGAAGCAACATCTACAGTAAATCCAAATAAAGAAACACTGGTATTAAGTATTTACTTTGGTGTTAACAAAACAAATATTGACAACCAATATACCAGTCAACTAAATGATATTGTTAATTTACTTAATCAAAATACAAAACTAAAATTGCTACTTAAAGGTTATGCCGATGCTTCTGGAAATGTAGCTTACAACAAAAAATTATCGGTAGAAAGAACGCAAAGTGTCAAAGATTTCTTTATATTGTTAAACGGAATTAATTATTACAGAATAAACGAGTTAGGTTTTGGCGAAGATTATGCAAATATTGTAGGCGATAGTCAACACAACCGAAGAGTTGATATTTATGTAGTAGGAAATTTTTAATTTTAAAATTATGACAACTGTAAGATATATATTATTAGTACTATTATTATTAATTGTTTTAGTTTTTGGCATTCTAAATGTAAATGAAGCAAGAATCAATTTTTTACTGTTTGATGCAAGAATTTCTATTGCATTAATTATTTTCTTATCATTTGCATTAGGTAGTATCATTACTGTATTATTTTCAATTCCTTCTTATTTTAAAAGAAGAAAAATGAAGAGCGAGTTTGAATCTAAAATTAAAACCTTAGAAACAGATTTAGCTCAAAAAAGTAATGAGCTTAAAATTGCTAATGAAAACTTAGTAAAAGCTAAAGGAAATATTCAGTAAAATAATATTAGTCTATTTAGGAATCTTTTTTCGTTTCTTAAGTTCGTACCAAATGCCTACATGTGGTTGAAAACCGAGTACCTGCGAGTAAGAAGTAGCAAAGTCGATATGCAAACCTTGTTTTAAATTTACACCAACACCAGCTGTTCCAATTGGTGGATCTGTAGAAACACCACCTCTAAAACTAATAATTTCTTTATAAGTATAATCAAATCCTGCTCTAAAACGCATTTTCTCGCCAAATTGTTGTTCTAATTCTATGCTTACAAAAAACTTTTTAACGGCTTCGTAGGTAGCACCAAATTTTAAAACCGTAGGTACTTTTTCTGTATTCGCATCATCTAAATAAATTTTTACAGGATTATAGATATGAGCTGCAATACTCAATTCTTTCAATGGTTTTGCCAAGATACCTAACTCAAAAGTAGCTGCATTTTTACTTCCATAACCTACAATTTGTGTATTCAACCAATCTAGTTGCATACCAATCGACATAAACTTGGCGAGCTTAATAGCATAGGACAAACCCAGTTTCTTTTCATTAAATGCATCGTAACCAAAGTAACCAAATGACAAGCCAAATGTGCCTGCTTTTTTTGCAGGAAAAGCCATTACCGAAGAAATATTATTTACGCCTTGTCCTACAAAAACTGGACTATAATAAAAACCTATAGATGGTCGTTCTATAAATGCAGAAGCAGCTTGATTATTATATACAGAATAAACAGAAACTAATGAAATAGAATTCATTCCCATTCCTACTTGTCTTGCACCACTCGTTCTTGGTTCGCCAGTTGCAAAAGCCACAACTTCTAAAAACAAGAATAAGTATAAGAATATAAATAGTTTTATTTTGTATTTACAATACAAGCTCATTAAAGAACAAAGTAAGTAATATTCTTTAAATTTTTAATATCAGATGAAAAATCAATAAAAAAAATAGCTGAAATTGACATAATTGTGGAAAACTAAAAAAAATAGTACGGTTTTTGTATTTAATATTGCATAAATAAGAAAAAGTATGAAAAGGTTAGCCATTTTAATAAGTTTTTACGCTCTATTTTTGATGAATATGAATGCTCAATCATCATTTAATGATTATGAATTTTTGCAAGATATCACCTTTAAATTGTACAATGATAATCTAGCACCGTATCAATTACCAGAAAGATCTAAATCTGTAGAAGAGTCTTTATTGTATGATGTTATTCATGCTGTTTGGAGCGAAAATAAATGGGTAGCTTATACTTTAAATAAAAATTTGTTAGGCACCTACAAAGTTGGTAGTCCTGCATTACTAGATAAAGGAGATTTTAAAAGAGTGGTTTTTTTAGCTAATTTTCCTGGAAGTAGAGGTGGAACAGATTTATATATGGCAGAATATGCTAATGGTGCGTGGTCAAATCCAAGAAATATGGGCGATGGTGTAAACTCTAGTTATAATGAATCTAATCCAGGATTTTTAGATGACAATACACTTACATTTTCCTCTAATGGAGTAATTAAAAAAGTTGATTTAAATTCTTTCTTAGTTGAAACGGTAAATAATAATGCTACTACGGCAAGCAATAATACTCCACCAGTAATAAAAAATGAAGTAAAGCCAACAGCACCTGTTGTAGTAAAAACCAATTCGCCTGTAGTTAGTAGCAATAGTATTATTACTTATAACAATCAGCCATTAAAATTAGGCGTACAAGATAAAGAGTCAATGAAAGCTCAATATCCTAATGCAATACAATTAGGTGTATTTAGTAATCCAAATTGGGGAATTTTAAAGCAATTTGCTACACTTGGTAATTTAGTAAGTTTTCAAAATAGTTCTGGCATTAACACTGTATGGTTAACTGGTTACGATAGTATGAGTCAAGCGAATGAAGTACTTGGAAAAGTTAGAAGTTACAGTGGCTTTGAGAAAAGTTTTATTGTAAAGTAAGTGTGTATCTTCTAATTAAACCAATTAATACATATATTTTATATTAGGAATAGTACATCTGTTGTCTTCGCAGAGATATTTTAAGAATAGTTCTAAGGCAACTTTTTTGTCATCATCTAAGTAATATTGTATCGATTGATTTAAGTAGTGTGCTACAGAAAAATTAGGATAAGTATGCTGATATTGTTGTACTACTTCGCTTCTGTGTTCTAAACCTAAATTAAATGCTGCATTTAATTCATCAACAATAGATTTATTAATGTCTTGTTTGGCTATCCAAGCTGCAAACACAAAAGGCAAACCAGTATACGCTTTCCAAGCTTCAGATAAATCATATATATACTTATATTGATTAAATAAATTAATTGTTCTATCTCCAATTACAACTACTGCTGTTTTATCACTTGCTTTTTTTTCAAAACCTGCCGTAGCTTGTATAAACTGCACTTCTTTCTTCCAAAAATTTCTACATAAAATTTTAACTAATTGTACTGAAGTTTTAGATTGATAATCGAGTAGGATAGTGTCAATCTCTTCTAGTGGAACATTGGCAAATAAACAAACAGTTGCTACTTTTCCATTTGCTCCAATACAATAAGGTGAAATGATTTTAGGTGCATCAAGTTGCGGAATTACTGCTACTGGAACTAAGGCAATGTCTACTTCATTGTTTAATAATTTTTGAGCAGCAATTGCAGGAATATCTTCTGATAGAATACAATTAAAATTAAATTGATAATTATTTAATCCATAAATAAATGGCTTGGTGTTTAAATACGATACTGCTGAAATACGACACTGTTCTTTCATTAATCAACATTAATAGTATTTAAATGATTGATATTGTTAGATAATATCAATTCTATCGTATCATTATTTAATGCTAGTTGGTACAAACAAGTATTGCTGTGCGAATAATTGTCCATATTGGCAATAGTTTCGTTATTAAACAAACACAACAATGCTCTTAAAGTTCTACCATGTGTGCAAATTAAAATATTTTGATATTCAGACGATTTTATTTCCTCTATAAATGGTAGCAATCTTTGTTGTAAATCGTAGGCACTTTCTCCACCTTCTATTTTTATAGTTAGGTTGCCATTTTTCCACTCATTAATTATATTATAATATTTTTCTTTTAGTGTAGGATGATGTTCAATGCCTTCAAAAATTCCCCAATCAATTTCATCAATACTCTCTCTAATAATATGATTAAAATTATCATTTAAAAACGACTGAACTGTTTGTTGAGTTCGTTTTAGTTTAGAAGTATATACTACATCAAACGGAATGTTTTTATATGCTTGATAAAATGCTTCTGCTTGTGCTATACCTGTTGTATTAATATCAGAATTAATGCCTCTACCTTGCACTACTTCTCTTATATTAAAATCAGTTTGTCCGTGTCTAATAATGTAAATATTCTTCTGCATGATTTGCTTGCAAAGATAAATATTAGTAGATTAAGTTAATATTGTTTCGTGAGACACAAATCAAGGTATAGATTTATTGAATAGTGTATGAAATAATAATTTGTTGAGTAATTTAGTGTTTACATAAATGCTGCTTTGTTTTTTAGTGTTATCTTTTTTTGATGAATAAGATTTATGCTAAAATATTTTTAATTAATTTAAAAATTATGAATTAATTCAATTTAAATAAAAAAGTCCCAAATAAATTGGGACTTAAAAAATATTTTAGTTTAGTTACATCAAGTAAAAAGACTCTTGAAATAGCTACTACAATGACATTTTTACATCATGCCAGGCATTCCGCCTCCACCCATTGGTGGCATTGCAGGTTCATCTTTTGGTTTTTCTACGATAGCACATTCTGTTGTTAAAATCATAGAAGCAATTGATGCTGCATTTTCTAAAGCTACTCTTGTTACTTTAGTTGGATCGATAACTCCAGCTTTAAATAAGTTCTCATATTTTTCTGTTCTAGCATTAAAACCGTAGTCTTTTTTGCCTTCTTTTACATTGTGAACAATGATAGAACCTTCTAAACCAGCATTAGCAGAAATTTGTCTTAATGGAGCTTCTAAAGCAATTTTAATAATTTCAATACCTGTTTTTTCGTCTTCATTATCACCTTCTAATTTATCTAAAGCTCCTTGAGCTCTAATTAAAGCTACACCACCACCAGGAACGATACCTTCTTCAACAGCAGCTCTTGTAGCGTGTAAAGCATCATCAACTCTGTCTTTTTTCTCTTTCATTTCTACTTCTGTAGCAGCACCAACATAAAGCACACCAACTCCACCACTTAATTTAGCTAATCTTTCTTGTAGTTTCTCTCTATCATAGTCAGATGTAGTGGTTTCAATTTGAGCTTTAATTTGGTTAATTCTTCCTTGAATATCTACTTTTTTACCAGCACCATTAATGATAGTAGTATTGTCTTTATCTACTACAATTTTTTCAGCAGTACCTAATTGATCTAACTGAGCATCTTGTAATTTATATCCAATCTCTTCAGAAATAACTTGTCCACCAGTTAAGATAGCAATATCTTCTAACATCGCTTTTCTTCTATCGCCAAAACCTGGTGCTTTTACTGCTGCAATTTTTAATGAACCTCTTAATTTGTTTACTACTAAAGTTGCTAATGCTTCGCTTTCTACATCTTCAGCAATAATTAATAAACCTTTACCAGTTTGAACTACTTTTTCAAGCACTGGTAATAAGTCTTGCATAGAAGATACTTTTTTATCAAAAATTAAAATGTAAGGATTATCCATTTCTACTTCCATAGACTCAGAGTTAGTTACAAAGTATGGTGAGATATATCCTCTATCGAATTGCATACCTTCTACTACTTTGATTTCTGTTTCAGTACCTCTAGCTTCTTCAACAGTAATAACACCTTCTGTAGTAACTTTTTCCATTGCACTAGCAATTAAAGTACCTATTTCTTCATCGTTATTAGCCGAAATAGCTGCTACTTGTTGAATTTTACTAAAGTCTTTTCCTACTTTATTAGATAAAGCTTTCAACTCTTCTACCACTTTAGCAACTGCTTTATCGATACCTCTTTTTAAATCCATTGGATTAGCACCAGCAGTAATACTTTTTAAACCTGGACCAATGATAGCTTGTGCTAAAACTGTAGCAGTTGTAGTACCATCACCAGCTGCATCGTTGGTTTTAGAAGCTACATCTTTTACCAGTTGAGCTCCCATATTTTCAAACGGATCTTCTAATTCAATTTCTTTTGCAACAGTAACACCATCTTTAGTAATTTGTGGTGCACCAAATTTTTTCTCTATAATTACATTTCTACCTTTTGGACCTAATGTTACTTTAACTGCATTAGCCAAAGTATCAACACCTTGCTTTAATTTATCTCTCGACTCAGTGCTATAATTAATTAATTTTTCACTCATAATTTTTTATTTTATTCTTTTTATTTTTAAACAATTGCTAAGATATCAGCTTCTCTCATAATTAAATAGTCAACACCATCTATATTGATTTCAGTACCACTATATTTTCCGTATAATACTGAATCGCCAACTTTAACTGTCATAGGTTCCTCTTTTTTACCAGCACCTACCGCTACAACTTCGCCTTTTTGTGGTTTTTCTTTAGCAGTATCAGGAATAATGATACCAGATTTTGTTGTTTGTTCAGCTTCGGCAGGTTTAAGTACCACTCTATCTGCCAATGGTTGAATGTTTAATTTACTTTTCGACATACTATAATTTTTTGTTGTTTGATTAAAATTTCTGCAAAGATAAACAACTAAAGTTATGCCAAGTACTAAATAATGTCATTTTGGCAATTGATAATTCTGTTAGTCATAATAATATGCTATCAAACGAAAATATGTCAGTTGAAATTAGTCTATAGCCAACTTATTCTAGATACTTTTTGTACTTTAATATTTATATTTATTACATTTTGTGTTGATACAAAAGGTAAGCAAAAAATCAAGAAAAAAAGATTACTGCTTAATAAAATTGGTTAAGTGTGTTGCTACAAATTTATCATCATAAAAAACAATAAGGTAATGATTATTAGCTAAGTGAATTTGATTGGTGTTTAATGTGCTTGTATAATAATTCTGTTGATATACTTGTTTGCCATTCATATCTATAATATTCAATGCATGATATGGTATATTATCGAAATAAATCATATCACTTGTTGGATTTGGATAAACCGCTACGCTTTTAATTGTTTGTTGTTGTATTGCTGTTGGCGTACCGCATAACATATAATTAAAATAATTATTCATATACCAAATGGTCGAATCAAAATATGGTTGTACTACAAAACCAAAAAAGTCCATTTCAAATGAAGTATGGTCTTTTGTAGGAATAATATAAAACGGATTATACATTCCTAACTCATTTGCTCTTTGATGTAAGATATTACTTCCATCTACAGTTGGTAAAAATGGAATATTATATGGTTTTCCAGAATTAAATGGTACTTCTGGATCTAAAGTATTGTGTATACTTAAAAATGGAAAGTGCTGATTGTTCATAAAATCGACATCACCTAATGCTCCATTAATATTGACTAGACCTTTTATTTTACTAGGAAAATCTATAAAATTATAATCGCCAAAAATGCCACCAATTTCGTTGAGATTATTTGACCAATCGCTTGGTAATGTATCTGCTTCATCTAAAAAAATAGTATGTAGTACATTAAAACTTCCAGCAGATGAACCAGCTAAAAATATATTATTGGTATCAATTTTATATGGATTGCCTTCGTTTCGTGCAGATTCAAAAAAGAATTTAATTGCAGTTTTGGTATCTTGAATGCCTCTGCCAACTGCTTTAATCATTAAGTCGGAATTTAATAAAGACAAAGGTGATGACTCTAAACGATAGTTGACAGTACTATACACATAACCTCGTTGTGCAAACTCTTTTCCCATTTCTTGGTTAGACTGATAATCTTTAGTGCCTGTCCAAAATGCACCACCATGAAAAAAAATAATTAATGGACGAACGGAAAGAGTGTCGTATCGTGGTTCGTAAACATCTAGATATTGATTGAGCATTGCTCCATTTGCCAAAGGTGCTGTTTGGTATTTTATTCCTTTATATGTATTTACTTGGTCGAATATTTTAGCAGAATATCTTCCATTAAGACATTGAGCATTAGTAGTAGATACTATGACTGAAAAAATTACTATAAACCAAATAAGTTGTTTCATGTATCATAAATATACCTATTTTTTATTTGTTCTATATAGAAGTAGAATGAAAATTATTTTTTGAATGTGCAGTGCTGAACACTATCAAAATTTAAAACCTTAACAATGCTTAGATATTTTAATTTTTCTGCTGTTGTTGTTGATGGATAAATTCTATATCGTCGAGTGCTGGTGGATAAACTTCTTTTTTTATCCAATTGCTTTTATCTGCTCTATAATATTTATATAGTTTTTTAATACTTACAGCTAAATCGTAATCGCTAACATTTTGCATAAATTCGTAAGGTAAATTCATATATGATATAAAATTATCATAATCGTTTTCTGGTAAATCAATTATATTATAATTGTTGTATAATCTAAACAACTCTTTTAAAACTATTCTTTTGGCTTCTTCGGTTTCTAATTTAGCAACTAAAGCTTTTTCTTTTTCTTTCTTAGAAATCAATTGATATAAATAAGACAATGGATTCATGAGTGGTTTAGCATCTGGATGTAAACGATAGTCTGGCTCTGCAATTTTATTAATTTCTTTTCTAATTTGTTGATGTGATTTAATGGCACTAATTTGAACTTCGGTCAACTCAATAGGTACTCTTGGCATTTCTATTTTTAGAAAATAGTCTTTCTTAGATAATGAATCTTTTAAACTAATAATTTGAGTAACATAACCTCGTTTTAATAAAATCAAGGAATCTGTTTTTAATAATTGCGTAGTAAATTTTCCTTCTTTATCAGATGAAAATCCAAACTGTATTCTACGATTAGCAACATCTACAAAAGGTATTACAAAACCGTTTTCGTCTTTAATTTCAACATGAATAGTAACTGTATTTTGTGCTATTAATCCACAAATGGAGAAAACAAGTATATAAATAAGTGCTACTACCTTTTTAAACATCACTCAAAACTATTAAATTTATACGCTAAGGAATGATTAGATTTGTTAATTAATGTTTGTTTATAATTTATTGATAATGGTATGAGTACGCAATCTTTAGACGATTTAGCTTTGGTTAGTGCTTTTAAGCAAACTAAAGACCAACAGTATTTGGCAGTGTTGTATAATAGATACCACTTATTTGTATTTGGTTTGTGCTACAAAATGACACAAGATACCAATGATGCCAAAGATTTAACTAGCGAAATTTTTATGCATGTAATGGAAAAATTACCAGATGCAACTATTAGTTTCTTTAAAAGTTGGTTGTATAGTGTAAGCAAAAACTATATTTATTCTGAATTACGCAAGAAAAATAAGATAGTTGAATCATTAGAAGAAAAAAATTGGGAAGAATTTATGGAATTTGATGAAGAACTGCGTCTTAATATCAAAGAACAAAATGTAACACTATTAGAACAAGCATTGAGCAACTTAAAACCAGAACAAAGAGCGTGTATAGAACGCTTTTATTTACAAGACCAAAGCTATAACGAGGTTGCTTTACACACAGGATACGATATTAACAAGGTAAAAAGTTACATTCAGAACGGTAAAAGAAATTTGAAAATTTATTTTGAACAAAATCAAAACCATGATGAATAAAACGATTATACAGTATGTCAATGGCGAAATGACTGAGCTTGAACGCAATGCTTTTGAAAAAAAGATGGAAGCTGACCCATTTTTAAAAGAAGCTGTTGAAGGTTATTTGCTAATGAAAGCCAACGGAGAAAATATTGAAGCACTCATTAATGATGTTGGTGCTAGCAATCCGTTTACCACTACATCAAAGAAAACAAGCATTATACAAATGCCTATTTTTAAAATTGTAGCAATTGCTGCTACTGTTTTAGCTATTTTATTTGTAACACTTCAGGTGTTTCAGAAAGAAAGATTGCTACAACACGACAAAGTATTTAAAGCATACTTTAAACCTTTAACCAATCCTGATGGTAAAATAAGAACTGCTGAAGATGATAGTTTAGTTGATAAGACTACTAGTACTCAAGCAATAGAAAAAAAAGCGATTGATTTCTACGAAAAGGAAAATTTTAAGAAAGCCATCTATTTTTATAAAGAATTAGTAGAGCAAGATTCGTTGAATGCAAAACACAATTTATTTTTAGGCATTAGTTATCTTGCTAATTATCAAACAAAAAATGCTATTAAAACTTTAGAAAAAGATTTTGCTACTGATGATTTTAAAGACGATAGAATTTGGTATTTAGCTTTGGCGTATATTAAAAACAATCAATTAGATGATGCTAAACCATTGCTACAAACACTAGCTACCAATGATTCGTATTATAGTAGCAATGCTACATCAATTTTAGATGATATTACTACAAGTACTGCACAGAAAAATTAATTGCTGTACAGTTACTCTATCTCCAAAATTCGTCTTCCCAATTATCAATAATAGCATCATGATGATTTGCTGCTAATGATTGCAAGTCTTCTTCGTTAGCATGTTCTTGAATAAAAGCAAATAATTTTCTTTCTTCAAATCGTATGTGTGCTACAATTGCAGTATCTATTTGAGCTAAGCTTTCTTTTAAATCGTTTGTATTGGTTAAAAACAAATCTTGTATTGTGTTATGTTCATTAATTGTTTGTTGATACAAAGGATTTTTTTCGTCTAGTAAAGGCAAAATATATTGTTCTTCATGTTCAAAATGTGCTTGAAGATAATTCGTCCAAAACCAATCGGCGTACAACTTTATTCTTTTAGTTGCTATTTCTTTTCTTAATCCTTCTCTAATTTTCCAACAAAACAATAGCGTATGATGATGTTCTCTGCTTACTGCTTGTAATGCAATATGTCTTTTGAGAGGAACTTTAGACATTTTGTAAGCGTTTTTCTGCATTAATTGCTCTAGGAAAAAGAATATTATTTTCTAAATGAATGTGCATATGCAAATCGTCTTCAAATTCTTTAAGCAAAGCATAAGTTACTCTATAAGTATTACAAGCATCGTTTGGTGCTGTGTAATTACTACTTAATTCAGCAATTTTTCTAAATCGTTCACCTTCAATATTATGCTCGTGTTCCATCATGTGTATTGGATTTTCAACACTTCCAAAAGGAGCTTGTTCATTTAATTGTTGTTTTGCTAATTTGTTGATGTATGGAAACAAAATCAGCTCTTCTTTCTTCATATGTGCTGTTAAATCTTGAGCAGAAGCAATAAATAAATCATAAATTTCATATAATTCTGGATGATGATTGCCATGTACACTGCTTACTTTTTTTAGATATGGTATAATTTCTTCAATTTTTTGTTCTACATATCTATGATGTTTCTTTACAATATAGTCTACCAACAAATCCATGTCCCAAGCATTAAAATCTATATTAGCGTTATTGTCAGTACTATTGATAATTTGATTAAGTGTAAGTAAAACTTCGTCGGTATTTTTATTGGCTTTTTCACAAGCACTAGCAATTGATTTATTGCCATTACAACAAAAATCTATTTTATTAGCTTTAAAAATAGCTGCTGTTTTGTAGTTGTTTGCTACTACTTCTCCTACGATATTGTCTTTTGTAATTTCCATGATATATTATTTAGATGTTTTGTAATTATTTCATTTTTATGCTAGTTTATATCGGACAAATTTATCCGATATAAAGATAAAAAAAACTATTGTTTTAAACAAGCAATACCAAATTCTATTTCATTGGCTAAGTTATTAACTGTTGTTTTTTCTAACATTTCTTTTAAATCACTTCTAATTGTTTTAAACTGATTATGAATAGGACACGGTTTTTTATCGCTACAGTTTTCAAAACCTAAAGCACAACCATTATAAATTTGGTCGCCATCTATCGCCGTAACAATTTGTAATATATTGATAGGTTTCTTGTCTTGTTCCAAAATAGAATAACCACCATTTGGTCCTTTTGCAGAATTGATAATTTGCTCTTTTGCTAATGATTGTAAGATTTTTGCAGTAAAAGCAACAGGCGAATTAATTGCTTTAGCAACATCTTTTAAACTTACCACTATATTGTTTTTAGATTGAGTAGAAATATAGATTGTTGCTTTTATTCCGTATTCACAAGCTTTAGAAAACATTGTTTTGTAATTATAAATGCGAAGTTAGTTAATTCTTTTATACTACAATTGTTATGTTTATTTAAATATCTGTTTAATTCAGCTATAAGGTTATTATTTATTGTAATGTATTATATTATATTAATAATATAGGTAAAGTATAAAAGAAAAACTTTAGACACTGGAATTATATGATGCTATTGTTTAACTTTAATAAAAAAACATGCAATTTATAGATTTAGCTAAAAAAAGATATGCTACTAAAAAATATAATAAAGATTATATTATAGATAAGGATAAAATTGAAGACTTAAAAGAAATTCTGAGATTATGTCCGTCTTCAATTAATGCACAACCTTGGCGATTTTATTTTGTTACTGATGAAGTTGTAAAAGCTAAATTGGCAACAGTGTCATTACACAACGAACATAAAATAAAAGATTGTAATTTGTTGATAGTATTTACAGTACAACACGATTTAGCTGATTTTGGAAATTTTGTAAAAGAACAACTTGGAGAAGTTGCAACAGAGAAATTTAAAGTAGCTCAACAAAATTTAAGTACAGAACAGATTATAGGTTGGATGACACATCAAGTATATATTGCTTTAGGTTTTTGTTTAAGTGCTTGTATTAGCATGGATTTAGATGCCACGCCAATGGAAGGTATTGAACACTTACCTTATAAAGCAATTTTAAATTCTGGAACTTACTTTCCGCAGTTTGCTGTAGCAGTTGGACAACATGATACTGATGACTTTAATCATCCATCTGTAAAACCCAAAACTAGAAGAAACCAAGAAGATGTAATTATAAGTATTGAATAGTTTGTTATACTTTTATTTATAAATAGACTATAGGTATCATTACAATCTCGTGTGAAGTCTAAACAAAATAGAATAATCTAAATTATGCTATTAATAAATATCATACAACTGAAATTTACAAGGAAGTTTACCATTATATACTTCAATTTTCTTAGATGGTTTTAGTCCGATGTATTTCAACGCTTCAAAGTTTGAAGAAATAATTCCACAAGTATAACCTTGATATTTGTTTTTAAAAGCATCGCCAATTTTTTTGTAGAGTTCATTAATTTCTTTTGTTCTCATTCTTTCACCATACGGTGGATTGATAATACAAACGCCTTTCGTTTTTGGTACAGTATAAGTAAAGAAATTAGCATTGGTAATTCTAACTTTATTTTGAAGATTTGCAGCAATTAAATTTTTATCAGCTAATAGTAAATTTTTAAAATCACTTTCAATACCAATTAGCTTAGTAGGTATATTTTCTTTTATAGTATATAATTTTGTTTGATGAAATAAACTATCGTCAAAGTCTTTCCAATGTTTAAAAGCAAAATCGTTTCGTTCCATATTTGGCGGAATATCATAAGCCATAAATGCAGCTTCGCAAAGTATAGTAGCACTTCCACACATACCATCTATAAATGTATCTTCTTTATTCCAATTACTCAAAGCAATCAAACCAGCAGCCAACACTTCATTTATTGGTGCTTGGTGTTGCGATTGTCGATAACCTCTTTTGTGCAAACTCTTTCCAGAAGCATCTAAAGCAATAGTAATTCTTTCATTATATATGTGTAAATGCAATGGAATATCAGGATTTTCGGTATCAATGTTTGGTCTTGCATTTGCAGCTTTTCTAAAATAGTCACAAATAGCATCTTTCATTTTTAAAGAAGCAAACTTAGAGTGTTTAAAATATGGCGACTGCACCGTAAAGTCTATAGTAAATGTTTGATTAATATTAAATATATTATTCCAATTAAAATTATAAATTTCTTTATAAAAATTATCAATATCGTTACTAGTGAATTCTAATATAGGAATCAATGTTTTAAGTGTAAATCTGCTTCGTAAATTTATCGTATATAATAACTGTTGATTATATTCACAAGCAACTGCTCTTTTTAGTTTTCTAATGTTTAAAGCACCAAATTGCTGTAATTCATCAGCTAAAATAGTTTCTAATCCAAAAAAAGTTTTACAAATTATTTGTTTTTTCATGTATCAACAACAAAGGTATTATAATATAGCAATTTTTGCTTATATTGAACATCAAAATTAATAGCTTTGAGTAAGTCTATTGAACAACAAAAATTACTGCGAGTCCTAAATGCTACCGAAAAAGAATTAGCATTCATTGATAAATTAAACGAAGCTGAAATTGAAAATCTGCGTTTAAAAACAAGTGAGCAGATAGAATTAAATCAGTCAGAGCTTTGGGAAAGATTTGCAAAAGTAGCTAAGTTCATGCCAAATTTTGTCAATGCAAAAGTAGCCGAAACCATTTTAGGAGCAATGATTACAGCCAACTTGAGTTATTACATTCCAGTAAAAGATGCAGTTGCAGTACTACAATATTTGTCTATCAATTTTTTGGTAGAAGTCACCGAACACATCATTCCAGAAAAATGTCCAGCATTAATCAATGCTATTTCTATTAAAATTTTAAGCAAAGTAACCAAGCAATTAATTGCTCAAAAAAAGTTTTTTACAGCGGCAGCTTTTGTCGATGTTTGTGATTTAGATAAGATTATGATTTTATCGAACGATATACATCGAGAAGAAGATTTAATTGCAATATCTAAATTTGTAGAAAATAAAAAAGCCATTGCTAAAATTGTAGAGCGATTTGACAATAAAAGGTTAGAAAAAATAATATTAAAAGCATATGAAATTAATGAGCAAGAAGAGTTATTTATTGTTTTTGTTGAATTAAATTCCAATGCTATTCAAAAGGTGTTGTTCGTTATTCAACAAATGCACAGCGATAATCAAACAATGATATTAAAAGATTTTGAAAGCAGAATACAACGATAATTTATGAACGACTTATTTGAATCGTACAAAAAAAGACCTAAACTAGATACACATTATGATGCTATTTGTATTGGTTCTGGCTTAGGAAGTTTATGTACTGCTTCTTTATTAGCAAGAGCAGGAAAAAAAGTTTTGGTTTGTGAAAAACACTATACTCCAGGTGGTTATACACATGTATATACCAGAAATGACTATGAATGGGATGTTGGTATTCATTATGTTGGAGATATGGACAGAAAAGGTTCTTTGTTAAGAAAAGTTTTTACACATATTACAGATGATAATTTAAAGTGGGCAGATATGGGTGAAGTCTACGATAGAATTATAGTTGAAGGAAAAACATATAATTTTGTAAAAGGATTACAGAATTGGAAAAAACAAATGAAGTTGTATTTTCCTACAACAGAAGATGCTCAAACTATAGATAAATATGTAGAATTACTATTTGATGTAAACAAAACATCAAAAGGGCATTATATGAAAAAAGCATTACCAGATTTCGTTAACTTTTTTGTTGGTGGATTTATGGGCAATGCGTATAAAAAATATTATCAACAAACTACTAAACAAGTACTCGATAGCATTAGCAATAATGATACACTTAAAGCAGTACTAACAGCACAATTCGGCGATTATGGTATGCCTCCAGCAGAAAGTAGTTTTGTAATTCATGCAGCTGTTGCTCTACATTATATGAATGGCGGATTTTATCCAGAAGGTGGCTCTGAAGAAATTTTTAACACCATAGCACCAAGCATCATCAATGCTGGTGGAAAAATAATTATAAGTGCAGCTGTCGACAAAATTGTAGTAGAAAATGGAAAAGCGACTGGTATTAAAATGGCAGATGGTAAAATAATTTCAGCAGATGCAATTATAAGTGGCGTAGGTGCACATCTTACTTTCAATAAATTATTAAATGATACTAATAAAAAGTATATTTCATTTTTAGATGATTTAAACCAAGTACAACCATCATTTGGTCATTTTAGTTTATACATTGGATTGCAACATACAGCAGAAGAACTGAACTTACCCAAAGCCAATTATTGGTATTATCCAAATGGAACTAACCACGACGCTGCTATCAATAATTTTACAACTGATTATAAAAATGAATTTCCTGTAGTGTATATATCTTTTCCTTCGGCGAAAAATCCAAAATTTAATGAGAAATATCCAGGTAGAGCTACTATAGAAATAATTTCTATGGCAAAGTACGAATGGTTTGAACAATGGGAAAATACTCGATGGAAAAAAAGAGGTGAAGACTATGAAACATTTAAAGAATACTTTGCTCAAAGATTATTAAATCACTTATATCATTTAGAACCACAATTAAAAGGCAAAATAGATTTCTACGAACTCTCTACACCATTAAGCACTAAGAATTTTTGTAATTACGAAAAAGGAGAAATTTATGGTTTAGATCATCCACCAGAAAGATTTGAAAAAAAATATCTACGACCTAAAACACCTATTAAAAGTTTATATTTAACAGGACAAGATATTGTAACAGTTGGTATTGGTGGAGCATTAATGAGTGGTGTGCTTACAGCGTCTGCGGTTACCAATAAAAATCTACTAGCCGAAATATTAAAACAATAGTATAATGAATAAAATATCATTATTATTAATTATAGTAGCACTAATATCTAGTTGTAGCAGAAAAATGTCGTCAAATCATGCTAAAGCAATTTATAAAAGTGAAGATTTAATTATTACTCAAGTTTCACCAAATGTATTCATTCATACTACTTATTTACAAACCGAAAGTTTTGGCAATGTTCCTTGTAATGGAATGATAGTTACTAGTGAAAACGAAGCTATAGTTTTTGATACGCCTACAAATAATGAAAATTCAGAAGAGTTAATTTCTTGGATAAACAACAAACTACATTGCAAAATTAAAGCAGTTGTGGCTACACATTTTCATACAGATTGTTTAGGAGGTTTACAAACCTTTTATAATCATGGCGTAGCAGCTTATGCTAATAATAAAACGATAGATTTTGCTAAAAATAACAACGAATCAGTATTACCAAATCATACATTTTCAAATCACATAATATTAAATGTAGGCAATGATTCCGTAATCGTTACATTTTTTGGTGAAGGACATACCAAAGACAATGTAGTCGCTTATTTTCCAAAAGAGGAAATTTTATTTGGAGGATGTCTAGTAAAAGAGTTAAATGCTAGCAAAGGTTATCTAGGAGATGCCAATGTCGACGATTGGTCAGCTACAGTAGAAAAAATAAAAACGACTTATCCAAATTTAAAAACAGTCATTCCAGGTCATGGAAAATATGGCAACACCAAACTACTAGATTATACCATTGAGTTATTTAAGAAATAATTTATAATATATAATTGTACACAATAATTATATTCTCTGCGAATGTCTGCGTTGTCTGCGAGAAATATTTGCTATTTTTTATTAGCTTTATAATATGAATTTAAATAAAGCAGAATTAATTATAACTATATTAGCTTTAGTTTTAATTATTGCTATTCCGCAATATGGTGTCATTGCTGCATTTGTTATAGTAATTGCTTACTTAAAACGAAATAAATTATTTGCTACTATTGGATTACAAAAACCTGAAAATATAATTTCTAAAATAATAACTTGTGCTTTAATGGGTGTAGCAATAGAGTTAATTGCAGAAACAGTTTTAAATCCATTAATAGAGAATATTACAGAATCTAAAATAGATTTATCTGCAGTAGATTTAAGTAGTGTTACTAGTTATCTGATTTGGATTGTAATTGGATTTGTGCTTGGTGGGTTACTAGAGGAAATTTTGTTTCGTGGTTTTCTAATTACTAGAATCTCTAAGATGATAAAAGACAATCAAATTTCAGATATTATTGCATTACTCATATCTTCTTCAGTATTTGGATTGTGTCATTTATATCAAGGTTGGAGTGGTGTTATTAGTACAGGCATTATTGGTTTGATTTTTGGAATTATTTTTCTTGCTTTTAAAAAGAATCTTTGGTATTCTATTTTAACACACGGATTTGTAAATCTAACTGGTTTAACAATTCTCTATTTTAATTACTACGATACTATTGAGAAATTAATATTTAAATAATTATAACTAAAATATCACTACTCATTACTCCACACTCACCACTACAAAACATTCTAACAAAACCATAAACTGTATATTTATTCATAGTTGCTACAATTAACTTACCTTTGCATTTTATTTTAACAAAGCTATTGCAACATGAACAACAATATTTTCAATGCTCAAGAAATAGACAAACAAGCCAATCAAATTTGGGACGCTCAAAATGTCTATCAAGTCGAAATCAATCACAACAAACCTAAATACTATGTGTTAGATATGTTTCCATATCCAAGTGGAGCTGGTTTGCATGTTGGTCATCCATTAGGTTATGTTTTTTCTGATATTCAAGCAAGGTATAAAAGAATGCAAGGATTTAATGTTTTGCATCCAATGGGTTTCGATGCATTTGGTTTGCCAGCAGAGCAATATGCTATTCAAACAGGTCAGCATCCTGCAATTACTACGAAAAAAAATATCGAGACTTTCAAAAAACAATTAGCTAAAATTGGTTTTTCTTTCGATTGGTCGAGAGAAGTCATTACTTGCGATCCAAGTTACTATAAACATACACAATGGATTTTCCTGCAACTATTCAATGCTTGGTATGATAATAATGAGAATAAAGCCAAAAGTATTGATGAATTAAAAACAATATTTACTCAAAGTGGAAATACTACAATCAATGCTGCTTGTGGCGATGATAGTTTATATTTCACAGCAGAGGAATGGAACAACTACGATGCTTTGCAACAACAACAAGTTTTAATGCAATATCGTTTGGCATATCAGTCAGAAGCTATGGTAAATTGGTGTCCAGAGTTAGGAACTGTTTTAGCAAATGATGAAGTAGTAAATGGTGTTTCTGAAAGAGGTGGATTTCCAGTTATTCGTCAGAAAATGACACAATGGTTTCTACGAATTACAGCTTATGCAGATAGATTGTTACAAGGTTTAGATACACTTGATTGGAGTCACGCCATGAAAGAAATGCAACGCAACTGGATTGGTAAATCTAAAGGAGCTTCGGTTAAGTTTCCACTACAAAATCACGACGGAAACATAGAAGTCTTTACTACAAGAGTAGATACCATTTTTGGCGTTTCATTTTTGGTAATTGCACCAGAACATGAGTTAGTACAAAAAATCACTACCAACGAATATAAAAATGAAGTAGAAACTTATATTTTAAATACAAGTAAAAAATCAGATATAGAACGACAAGCAGAGGTTAAAGAATCGAACGGACAGTTTACTGGTGCTTTTGTGTTACATCCTTTTACGCAAGAAAAAATTCCTGTATATATTGCAGATTATGTTTTGGCTTCTTATGGAACTGGTGCTGTTATGGCTGTTCCAAGTGGCGATCAAAGAGATTTTTTGTTTGCTAAAAAATACAATTTGCCAATTATTCCAATTTTAGATGCACAGCAAAATTTAGAAGTAGAAGCTGATGCTACTAAAGAAGGAAAATACATCAATTCTGATTTTATTAATGGAATGGATTATCAAGCTGCTACAGATTTGCTAATTGCAAAACTAGAAGCATTGGGTTTAGGCAAAGGTAAAATTCAGTTTAAAATGCGAGATGCAGGTTATTCTCGTCAAAGATATTGGGGAGAACCTTTTCCTATTTACTACGATGAAAATGGACTGATTCATACAGTTGATAAATTACCAGTAGAATTGCCAGAAGTAAGTTCTTATAAACCAACAGGCACTGGAGAAAGTCCTTTGGCAAATGCTACAAAATGGGTACATCAATTCGGAGAAAATACGAGAATGGAAACCGATACTATGCCTGGTTATGCTGGAAGTTCTTGGTATTTCTTACGCTATATGGATGCACACAACAACAATGCTATTGCTAGTAAAGAGAGCTTAAATTATTGGCAATCGGTAGATTTTTATGTAGGAGGAAATGAACATGCAGTCGGTCATTTATTGTACAGTAGATTTTGGCATAAGTTCTTGTACGATTTAGGTATAGTGCCAACACAGGAGCCATTTCAAAAAATGGTCAATCAAGGAATGATACAAGGTAGAAGTTTGCTAACCAAAGATGGTCAGATTAATGGATTAGCTGCTGGTTTACATATTCCAATTGAATTAACACAAAACGATAAAATTTCTAAAGCTAATTTTGAAGAACTACAAACTAAAGACAATCGTTTTGAAAATATAGATTTGAATAAAGATGTCAATTGGGAAGAAAAAGATGGTGAACAATTTTTGACACTACAAGCACAAGTAGAAAAAATGAGCAAGTCATTACTTAATGTAGTCAATCCAGATGATATTATTAACGAATACGGAGCAGATACTTTTAGAATGTATGAAATGTTTTTAGGTCCAATAGATGCTTCAAAACCTTGGGATACTAATGGAATTTCTGGTGTGTATAATTTCTTAAGAAAATTCTGGCGTTTGTTTTTTGATGATGAAGGCAATCAAAAATATACTACGAATAAAGCAAGCGAAGAAGAATTAAAAATTGTACACAAGTGTATTAAAAAAATAACAGAAGATATAGAACGACTGTCATTCAATACTTGTATTTCTAGCTTTATGATTGCAGTAAATGATTACGGAAAAATCAAACAAGCCAATCAAGAAGCATTAGAGTTGTTGTTAAAGCTAATGTCGCCATTTGCACCACACATTACAGAAACACTGTGGCATAAAATCGGACATCAAGAAAGTATTGTCAATGCTACTTTTCCTATATGTGATGAATCATATTTAGTAGAAAACACCATTACTTATCCAGTGCAAATCAACGGAAAACTAAGAGCAAATATACAAGTAGATGCCAATGCAAGCAAAGAAGAAGTTGAAAAATTAGCACTAAACGATGAGCAAGTTTTAAAATACATCGAAAACAAAACACCAAAAAAAGTAATTGTAGTACCTAATAAAATTGTTAATATAGTACTATAATTGAGCTTTTTTCACTATTTTTAACAAGTAAATTATAATATATGATCAAAAGAATTTTACCTATCATTTTAGTTTTATTAGTAGGAGTTACTTTTTCTAAAGAAAGTACAAATATAGTTGCTACACTAAAACAAAATAAAGCTGTTTTAAATATATCAGATAAAGATATAGACAATCTAGTATTAGAAAGTAGTTTCACTGATGAGAGTACTGGTATAACACACTACTATTACAGTCAAACTTATAATGGTATAAAGTTGTATAATAGTCAGCTAAGTGTTCACATGAAAGATGGAAAAATAGTCTATTCAACACCAAGCCAAGTAAATGATTTAGCTACTCAAGCTACTCAAGTTAAAAGTGATGTTGTTACTGCAAAAAGTGCCATTCAATATTCAGCAAAAGCACTTGATAAAAAGAACATTGGAGAAATTAAGACAGTAAAGAAAAATTTAGAGTATCAACCAGTTGAAAACTTATCAAAGTATCCTGTTTATACAGAACAAATTTATTATTTCGATGATGCTAATAAATCACTAGTAAAAGCATGGAAAGTAAATGTGTTTAGTGATGATCATAATAATGTATGGAATATTCTCATTGATGCTTCTAATGGAAAAATAGTAGAAAAAATTGATCAAGTGGTTCATTGCTCTTTCCCCAAAGGATCATTTAAAAGTGCAGAGGATAATCACAGTAACCATTCACATACTTACAAAGTAATTAACTCAAACAATGCTACACAATCAGTAGCCAATCCAAATGCAGGTGCTTATAATGTATTTCCATATACAACAGAGTCACCAACATACGGACCAAGAGTTTTAATCTCTAATCCAGATAATGCAACTGCTTCACCATATGGTTGGCACGATACCAACGGAGCAACTGGAGCAGAATATACTATTACACGAGGAAACAACGCTTATGCCTATGTTGATGCTGATGATAATGATAGTCCAGACGCAAATTCATCTCCAGATGGAGGTGCAACGCTAACTTTTAATTACTCATTAAATTTTAATGCAGCAATGAATAGTGGAGATAATCAAAAAGCAGCAGTTACTAACTTATTTTATATGAATAATATCATGCATGATGTTTTCTATCAATATGGTTTTACAGAAGCTGCTGGTAATTTTCAATCAAATAATTATGGTAAAGGTGGACTTGGGAATGATTTTGTTTATGCTGAAGCCCAAGATGGTTATAGTTTAACTGAACCTAATATGGATAATGCTAACTTCTATACTTCTCCAGATGGAGTAAACTTTCCTTTTAACAGATCTAGAATGCAAATGTATATGTGGAATGGTACACCGCCTTCAACATTAACATATAATACACCATCTACAATAGCAGGAGATATTCCTCATGGTTCTCAATCAGATTGGGGTCCTTGCTCTTATAATATAACAGGTGCTGTTGCTAATGCTACAACCGCCGATTTAACTTATCCAGCTTCTTATGTATGTGGAGCAGTAAATAATTCATCAGAAATAAGTGGAAAGATAGCTTTAATAGATAGAGGTGGCTGTGATTTCTCTGCAAAAGTTTATGCTGTTCAGTTAGCAGGTGCAATTGGTGCCATTATAATTAACAGACAAACAGCTGGTGATTCTTTAATTGGTATGTCTGGTGGAACTAATGCTGGGAGTGTTACAATTCCTGCAGTTTTTGTAACTTATGCTGAAGGACAAAAACTTAGAGATAATTTAGCAACAGCAACAGTAACTTTGGTTAGAGAATCCAGTAATAATTGTTTAGATTTAGATGGGAGTTTAGATAATGGTATTATTGCTCACGAGTATGGTCATGGTATTTCTACAAGATTGACAGGCGGGGCTAGTTCTAATACTTGTCTAAATAATGCAGAACAAATGGGTGAAGGATGGAGTGATTTCTTTGCTTTGGCTTTAACTAAAAATCCTTCTGATAATAAATATACAGCAAGAGGTATTGGAAACTTTGCTAGTGGCTTAGAAGCTAATGGCGAAGGAATTAGAACTTATCCTTACTCTTATGATATGTCTATTGATCCATGGACATATGCAGATTTAGCTAGTATTGAACCTTATTCTGATGGTGCTACTCCAGTACATACTATTGGAGAAATTTGGGCATCGACATTATGGGATTTATATTGGAATTTAGTAGATCAATATGGTTATGATAATGACCTGTATAATGGTAATGGTGGAAATAATATTGCTATAAAATTGGTTATAGAAGGATTGAAATTACAACCTTGTAGACCTGGTTTTATTGATGGTAGAAATGCAATTCTTGCGGCCGACTCAATTTTATACGGTAAAGCAAATGAGTGTTTTATATGGCAAGCATTTGCTAGAAGAGGTATGGGTGCTAGTGCTTTGCAAGGTAGTAGCTCTAGTTATACTGATCAAACCGCAGCATTCGACTTACCAGCTGCTTGTAATTTAGATTTAACTGCTAATTTTGGTGCCAGTAAATTAATAGCTTGTGTAGGTGAAGCTATTTCATTCTCAGATTCTACAGTTGGATCGCCTACTAATTGGTTGTGGACATTTGGTGACGGTACAACTTCATCATCTAGCAATCCAACGCATGCTTATGCAAGTGCTGGTACATATAATGTTAAATTAGTAGTTACTAATAGTTCAGATGCAGATTCTATTGTAAAGTCTGCTTTTATAACTATTAATGCAAAGCCAGCTGTACTTGCTAGTGCAGATGTTGCTATTTGTCAAGGAGAATCAACTACATTAACAGCTAGTGGAGCAGTTAGTTATTTATGGACTAGTGGAGGTACTACAAACTCCGAAAATGTTCAACCAAGTGCAACAACTACATATTTTGTAACTGGTACTACTAATGGTTGTACTAATATAGATTCAGTAATTGTAACAGTTAAAGCAAAACCAGTAGTAAGTGTTAATAATGCTACTATATGTAGTGGTCAATCTGTTACTTTAACTGCAAGTGGTGCATCAACTTATAATTGGTCAACTGGTGCAGCTACAACTTCAATTTCCGTATCACCAACAAGTACTACAAGTTATAAAGTGGCAGGTTCTACAGATGGTTGTCCTTCTGATTCTGTTACAGCTACAGTTACTGTAACTACAACTGCACCTACTATTACTACTACGAGTAACGAAAGTGGTAACTTAATTTGTGTTGGTCAAAGTATCACACTTACAGCTTCTGGTGCTAATAACTATACATGGAGTACTGGTGAAACAACTAACTCAATTACAGTTTCACCAACAGCAGATTCAGTTTATACTGTAAGTGGCTCTCTAACTGGTTGTCCTACTTTAGTTGGCGATACTACAATTACTGTTTCAGTAAATACTACAATTCCAACTGTAACAGTTAATAGTCCTTTTATTTGTGCTGGTCAATCTACAACATTAACTGCAAGTGGTGCTACAACATACACTTGGAATACTTCTGAAACAGGAAATACCATTTCTGTTAATCCGAATACAAGTACTGCTTATGTAGTTACAGGTACTACTAATAAATGTAGTGGTACTGCTACAGCTACTGTTACAGTAAATGCATTACCAAGTGCTGGAACTATAACTGCAAATGTCACAAATGATACTATATTTATAAGTGGCGCAACTGGTTCAAATTACAATTGGTATTTAAATGACATTTATTATACTTCAACATCAACTACTAGTCTTCCAGTAGATACAGTTGGAATATTTACAGTAAAAATTTCAGATGGAACTTGTGAATCTGTATTTTCTAATTCAGTGGCTATTAATAATACACCAATCATCAATAATAAATTAGCAGTTGAATTTGCTATTATGCCAAATCCAAATAATGGTATTTTTGATATGTATTTAACCGTTGAAAAATCGACTAAATATCAGTTGGAAGTATATAATAGTATTGGTCAAGTATTTTTATCAGAACCAATTCAATTACAAGCGGGTAAAAATCATAAGCATATTAGTTTATCCAATATTGCAAAAGGTACATACTTTATTAAGTTGTCAAATGATGAAGGTGTTGCAACGCATACAATAGTAGTGCAATAATTCAAACAGCATATAAATTTGAAAGGGATAGTGTTTAGTACTATCCCTTTTTTATTAATTTTGTAATTATGAAACAAGTAAAAATCGTAGAATGCCCTAGAGATGCTATGCAAGGAATTACTCAATTTATTCCTACAAAAGAAAAAATAGCTTATCTCAATCAGTTGCTAAAAGTAGGTTTTGATACATTAGATGCTGGTAGCTTTGTGTCGGAGAAAGCTATTCCACAAATGAAAGATACATTTGAAGTAATTAGCCAATTAGATTTAAGTGAAACAGATACTGCTATTTCTGTTATTGTTGCTAATAGTAGAGGAGCAGAGGAAGCTACTAAATTAGATGCAATTACATATATTGGTTATCCATTTTCTGTGTCAGAAACTTTTCAAAAAAGAAATACCAATTGTGGTTTCGAAGAATCTTTATCAAGAGTTGATGAAATAAAGAATATTTGTGAAATTAATGGGAAAGAATTTGTAGTATATATTTCTATGGCTTTTGGAAATCCATATGGCGATATGTATGATATAAGCTTAGTAGAACATTGGATTGATACATTAATTGAAATGGGTATTACTAAGTTTTCAATTTCTGATACTATTGGTGTTGCTACGCCAAGTTTAATTCACGATTTATTTAGTCAGCTAAACGAAAATTTTCCTAAAATTGGTTTTGGTGCACATTTTCATACTACACCAAATACTTGGGAAGAAAAAGTGAATGCTGCTTGGGAAGTTGGTTGTAACAGATTTGATGGTGCAATAAAAGGTTTTGGTGGCTGCCCAATGGCAAAAGATAAACTAACAGGAAATATGCCTACCGAAAATTTATTGGCTTTTTTTGAACAAAAAGGCGTGCTGCACAACTTAGATAAAGAACAATTTATAGAAGCAATGAGCATGGCTAAGCATATCTTTGGAAAATAAGTTTTCAATAGATGCTGAATCTATTTTAGTATCTATTTTAAAATATCATTTTCCTTTTCCTTTTATAACAGTATTGATAGTATAGAATATAATTTTTATATCTAATAGTAAACTAATATTATCTAAATAAATTAAATCGTATTTGGCTCTTTGAATCATAGATGCAATAGTATTGGCATATCCAAATTTTACCATACCAAGCGAAGTAATACCAGGTTTTATTTTTTGTAGTAAACTATAATGTGGCATTTGATCTTTTATTTGATTGATATAAAACTGTCGCTCTGGTCGTGGTCCAACTAAAGACATATCTCCAATAAAAACATTGATGAGTTGTGGTAGTTCATCAATTCTAAACTTTCTAAGAAATTTTCCAATAGTTGTAATCCTATCGTCATTATTAGCAGTAAGCATTGGTGTGGTTGCTTCTGCATTTTCAATCATAGTTCTAAATTTTAAGATACGAAAAGGTTTTCCGTTTTTGCCAATTCTTTCTTGTGTATAGAAAATGTTGCCTTTAGAATCTTTTTTTATTAAAAAAGAAATTATTGGAAATATTATAAATAATAAAAAAGGCAATGATAATAGTGATATTACAATGTCAAACAATCTTTTACTCATTGCTTGATATGGTTTTAAATACTGACTGTCAATAGCAATCATATCTGAACCTAAAACATTATCGGTTTTAAATTTTCCAGTCAAAAAATTAATATCATCGGCTCGTAAGTAAACATCAACATTATGAACTAGTGCATCTATAATAGTGCGATTAACATCATTTATCGCATTTATTGGAATAGCAAAGAAAATACTATCATTGTTCTGAATATCAATAGTGTTAATAACTTTGTTGTCATCTAAAATCAACTTTTTAAAAGCGTATAATGCAGTTTGTTGTTGTTCAGAGGCAATTAAATTGTCACAAGCAATAGCATCACCAATAACCAATGCATGTAGTTGTATCTTTTTTTGTTTGATTAAATAGTGGAAATATTTAAATAGAACAATTCTAAAAATAAGTGTAATGCTATAATGTATTCCAAGATAAATAAAATATAAAATATAGTAATCTTTATAAGAGTGAATTTTATCATTCAGCATTAAAATAAAGAACAAAATAAAACAACCAACTATCGATTGAAACAATGTTTTAAATAGAATAACACTAATATTTTTTCTAAGCACATGATAATAGTCGTTGCTACAATAATATAAGAGCAACCAAAAACAAGGAATAAGAACAATGCCAAACAATAACTTAATATCTTTATAGATAAGTGTAGAAATCACTTCCTGCTCAATAAGAAACTTCCTAGTAGTAAAAAAAAGCAACCAAGCCAATAAGGCACTTATAAAATCAATAGTTAAATAATAATTGTTATATTCTCTTTTTTGTTGCATCTTCTAAATGTTAAAGATAATAATAAAGCCATCTAAATCTAATATCTTGACTCTGTTAATCTAACACCTAATTATAAGTCTTACTACAAAAAGTCTTACTACTTACTACTAATCAAACAATTAACAATTTATTTTCTATTATCCACATAAAATGTTTGTAATTCTTGGAAAACTTGCCTAAAACATCTGCAATTTAAACTATATTTTTGAAGCGTGAAACATTATTTTTTAAGCAGTTCAATTTTATAAATTATGCAATTTTCATACTACGGTCATTCTTGTTTTGCTGTAACCATTAATCAAAAAACAATTTTGTTTGATCCATTTATTACACCAAACGAATTGGCTAAAAATATAGATATTACTACTATTTCATGCGATTATATAGCTATTTCTCATGCACATGCCGATCATATTGCAGATGCAGTTGCTATAGCAAAACAAACCAATGCGACTATCATTTGTGCTTTTGAAATTTATGAATGGTTAGCCAAACAAGGACTAAACAATTTCAGACCTATGAACACTGGTGGAAAATGGTCAACTGATTTTGGTACTATAAAATGTGTGTCTGCCATTCACTCTTCTGGTTTGCCAGATGGTTCATATGGTGGAAATCCAATGGGTTTTGTAGTGAAAAATGATGAATTTGGTAATTTTTACTATGCAGGAGATACGGCTTTAACATTAGATATGCAGTTAATTCCAGATTTTGCAAAGCTTAACTTTGCCATTTTACCAATTGGCGATAACTTTACTATGGACATTGATGATGCCATTGCTGCTGCAAAACTATGCAAAGTCAATAAAGTAATAGGCGTGCATTTCGATACTTTTCCTTACATTGTAATCAATCATCAAGAAGCAAAAGAAAAGTTTCAAGCAGCCAATATAGAATTAATATTACCAAAAATTGGTATAACGATAGAAATTTAAATATGAGTAAGATAATAAGTATAGCCAATCAAAAAGGTGGAGTTGGTAAAACAACAACTGCTATAAATTTAGCTGCGAGTTTAGCTGTTTTAGAACAAAAAACGCTAATCATTGATGCCGATCCACAAGCAAACAGTACTAGTGGTTGTGGCTTTGATCCTAGACAAATAAAAGTGAGTTTGTACGAATGTCTAATCGAAGAAAAGAAAGCTGCTGATATTATTTTGGAAACCGATACACCAAACTTATATCTTTTACCAGCTCATCTTGATTTAGTTGGTGCAGAAATTGAGTTAATCAATCATCCAAGTAGAGAAAATATATTAAAAGGTGTAATTGAACCTATAAAAAACGACTACGATTTTATCATCATCGATTGCTCACCATCTTTAGGTTTAATTACCGTAAATGCATTAACAGCATCTGATAGTGTTATAGTTCCAGTGCAATGTGAGTATTTTGCACTAGAAGGTCTAGGTAAATTATTAAATACCATTCGTATTGTTCAATCTCGATTAAATACCGATTTAGAAATTGAAGGTATTTTACTAACTATGTACGACCAACGATTAAACTTATCGAACCAAGTAGTAAGCGAAGTAAAACGAAGATTTGAAAACAATGTGTTCAATACAATTATACATAGAAACACAAGACTTGGCGAAGCTCAAAGTTTAAGACAACCTATTATTATGTACGATGCAGAAAGTAAAGGTGCAGTAAACTATTTGAATTTAGCAAGAGAAATTCTACAAAACAACAATTTAACAGCTATTGCCACCGAAGATAAAATCATTGCAAAAGAAAATTTGAACTAATATGTCTACTGTAAATAAAAAAAAACAAGCACTAGGTAAAGGTATCAGAGCTTTATTGTCTGATATTGATGAAGATACCGAAGTACTTAAAATCAATACACAAAATGACGACTCTATTGTTAACACTGTTCCACAAATTCCACTAGAACAAATTGAAGTCAATCCATTTCAACCAAGAAATGAATTTAATCAAGATGCCTTAGAAGATTTAGCTAACTCAATCAAAGTACATGGAGTAATTCAACCAATTACTGTTAGAAAAATTGGTCAGAAAAAATATCAATTAATTGCTGGTGAAAGAAGATTAAGAGCATCTAAAATGGCTGGACTGACTGAAATTCCTGCTTATGTTAGAACAGCAAACGACCAAGAAGTAGTTGAAATTGCGTTGATTGAAAATATTCAAAGAGAAGATTTAAATGCAATTGAAGTAGCACTAACTTATCAACGATTAATAGATGAATGCGAATTAACTCACGAAAATCTAGGTGATAGACTAGGAAAAAATCGTTCTACAGTAACCAACTATTTAAGATTGTTGAAGTTGCCACCAGAAATTCAAAAAGCATTGAGTCATAATGTAATTTCTATGGGACACGCAAGAGCCATTATTAATGTTCCAGAAGTAGAAAAACAATTATATATTTTACAAGAAATTAATGCTAAATCATTATCAGTTAGAAAAACAGAAGAATTAGCAAAACTAGTAGGCAATAAACCAACTACCACTAAAAAAGAAGTAAAAGACAATAAAGACTTGCCTGTTGCTTATAAAAAAATAGAACAGCGACTAATGGATGTTTTAGAAACCAAAGTAAAAATTAAAAAAGGCAAAGAAGATAAAGGCGAAATTGTAATTCCTTTTTATTCTTCATCCGATTTAAATAGAATTTTAGATATCTTAGAGCAAGAAGATTATTAAAATGTGCCGATGCTTTAGTTTATTTATTATACTATTTTTATTGTTTAATATAAGCAAAGCTCAAATTAGTGCAAATAATATTGATAGTAGTACTATAATAAGTAGTATAGATAGTAATTTTAGCGAGCTAGATAGCTTTACTCAAAAGAAATTTAAAACAAAATTTTTTAAAGATTCACTAAGTCTAGTTCAAACAGATACTTTGTTAGAATCTAATATAAATATAAACAATAAGAAAAAATTAAAAATATTCGATAGCATACCAAACAGTCCAAAAAAAGCAGCATTACTAGCATTAGCTTGTCCAGGACTAGGTCAGATTTACAATAAAAAATACTGGAAACTACCTATTGTTTACGGAGCAATGGCTGGCACTATCTTTTGGTTAGCACGACAAGCAAAGCAATTAAAACAATACAATGGCTATATTGTTGCTAAAGAAAATGGAGGCAATTTACCAACAAATATTGCAGCTTATAGTAAAAGCGAAATTATATATTATAGAGATAACTATAGAAAAAACACACAACTAGCAGCTTTTGCAACTTTTTTTGTTTGGGGTTTAAGCATTGTAGATGCAGCTGTAGATGCACATATGCAAGGTTTCGATATTTCTGATGATTTAACCATGAAGATTACACCAAAAATTGGTTTACAAAACGAACAAATGGTAACAGGTATAAATATTAAATTTAATTTTAAATGATATGACAAAAATAGCTTTAATAGGATATGGAAAAATGGGAAAAGCCATTCACGAAATTGCAAATGCTAGTAACGACTGTGAAATAGCTTTAATCATTGATATTGATAACAGAAACGAAATTACTATAGAACAATTGCAAGCAGTAGATGTTGCTATAGAATTTACATCACCACATACAGCTGTAGGCAATATTAATTGGTGTTTAGATGCCAATGTGCCAGTAGTAATTGGTAGCACAGGTTGGTTAGATGAATTGCCAATCATTCAAGAAAGAGTCATCAATGAGAATAAATCATTATTGCATTCGCCAAACTTTTCTATAGGTGTCAATATCTTTTTTGAGATGAACCGACAGCTAGCAAAAATTATGAATCAGCATGCAGAATATAATGTAACTATGGAAGAAATTCATCACACAGAAAAAAAAGATGCACCAAGTGGTACAGCACTTTTTGCTGGTTTAGATATCATTAAACATTTAGATAGAAAAATGACTTGGAAAAATGAGCAATCTAATGATACGAATAATTTAGATATTATTTCATTGAGAGAACCAAATGTTCCAGGCACACATACGGTCATTTATGCTAGTGAGATTGACGATATCGAACTAAAGCATACAGCACACAGTAGAAAAGGTTTTGCTAGTGGAGCATTACTAGCAGCCAAGTGGCTCGTAGGTAAAAAAGGCATCTTTACCATGGACGATGTATTAGGATTTAATTCAAAATAAATTATTTTTATAATAATGTGAATTACAGAAATCATTGCGAATTTTTGAGGAACGAAAAAATGATGCAATCTATTTAGAATAAATTGCATCATTCTGAGCGAAGCGAAGAATCTCTAATTAGTTAATATAACAACCTATAATAAATTTAGTTTTCATAAGCTTGTTTTTTGTGGTATTCAAAAACGACCTACAATAAATTTAGAGAGAACAAATAAAAAAGCGTAAAAAATATTACTGTTTGAGCGAAGCGAGTTTTAAGATTTTTAGCATTTTATTCCAAGCAGCGTCTCTCGAAGAGGACGCTGCGTATAGTAAAACACCAATCATTGCAAATTAACAAATCTTAATAGCGTTTTACTCTACTATAGAAATATTTTAGAAATTTTTCCACCAAAGAAAGCTATCTTAGCATAAATTTTAAAGAAGATGCTAAGTGTTTTACTATTTTATTTTATATATTATATTTTACATGTTTCCTTATGGGGAATTTTCAAAAAAGCAGGTAAAAATCCAATTCATACATTAATACCATTTCTTCAAGACAAAACTTGGTTAGAAATACTAGGCAAAAATCCAAATAAAGCTTTTTGGGGTTTAATACCATATGTCAACTTTATTTTTTCACTAACTTGGATAACCGATACACTCACTTGTTTTGGTAAAACCAAATTTTGGCAAGTATTAGCAGTAACTTTTTTCGGTTATATCTATTTCCCAATCATAGGATTTGATAAAACCACAAAATATATAGGACCAATTTACAAAGATGGCAATAAACCAAAACGAAGTACACTAAGAGAATGGTCAGATGCTATAGTGTTTGCAGTAGTAGCCGCAACTTTTGTAAGAATGTTTGCTATAGAAGCATATAAAATTCCTACAACATCTATGGAAGGTTCACTTTTAGCAGGCGATTTTTTATTTGTAAGCAAAATGAGTTATGGTGCAAGAGTACCAATGACGCCAATTGCATTTCCGTTTGCACACCATACCATGCCATTTAATTTAGGTAAAGCGTACTCTAAAATTATACAATTAGGATATCACAGATTACCAGGTTTTACTACAATCAAAAGAGGCGATGTCGTGGTGTTTAATTATCCAGGTGATGCTTATGATTTTCCAGACCGACCAATAGACAAAAGAGAGAATTATGTAAAACGATGTGTTGCCATAGCAGGAGAGACCTTAGAAGTAAAAGACAGATATTTATATGTTAATGGTGAAAAACAACCACAGTATAAAAATAAACAATATGCTTATACCGTGATTACTAATGAGAATAAAATATCGCCAGAAATATTTAAAGATTTAGAAATTAATTGGTACAATGACTTTTTTACTAGACCATACGCCGATGGTATGGGAAGACCAGTTGCTCCTTTAGATAATTTGTATGCTGATTTTCTAAATTATATTAATACCAGTCCTGAGTTAGAAATATTATTGACAGATACACAGTACGACGCATTGAAAAAGATGCCCAATGTTACTTCTATCAAGCCGACAGATATGAGTAAATATATTGACTTAAATAGTGTATTTCCTCATAATATAAATTATTTTCAATGGACAACAGATGATTTTGGACCTTTAACTGTTCCTAAAAAAGGCATGACTATTCCATTAGATACTACAAATTTGGTATTGTATGCAAGTACTATAAAAGACTACGAATTACAAGATATTAGTATGAACGGAAGTCAGGTTTTAATAAACGGACAACCAGCTACATCTTATACCTTTAAGCAAGACTATTATTTTATGATGGGAGATAACCGACACAACTCTTTAGATTCGAGATATTGGGGATTTGTACCAGAAGACCATGTTGTAGGTAAACCATTATTTGTGTTCTTCTCTATGAATAATTTTGAATCTTTTCCAGAACGCATTAAGTTCAATAGAATATTTAGAAGTGTTAAAGCACTATGTGAATAGATAGTATTGGTATGAAAAATATATGTATATTTATACTGTATGTAATTTTTTCTTTTAATGTAGGATATGCTCAAAATGGTTATAGTATTAAGGTTAAAACTATTCCAGCAGCAGATACTACTATGGTCTTAAGTTATTATGTAGGTACCAATGCTAAGTTTTTTACAGTAGATACTTTGAAAATTACGAATGGTATTGGCGAAATAACTCAATCTCAAAATATAAAAGGAGCTATTTATAGAGTAGCATTTAATAATGCAGATAAAAAAGAGTACATCAATCTAGCAATAGATAATGGAGCAATAGTTGATTTAGAAATTCCATTAAACGATATAAAAAATAGTATTAGTAAAAATAGTATCAATAGTAATTTTATTAAATATCAAAATAATACACTTGTTAAGCAAGATAGAATTACAATGCTTAATAATTTTATCAGTGAATATCCACAAAGTATATTGGCAATTTTTAGTAAAGTAGAATTATTAGCGTTCAATGAAGTACCTAAACAAGATTCCGCAATAATAGAATTTCAAAACAAATACTTCAATTCTATTGATGTTTTGGATAAACGAATACAACTCTTACCTAATATTTATAATAAATTATATGACTTTGTTTCACTACGACCAATCAATGTAAAAAATTATATTAAAGCAGAAGATATATTACTTACTAAGTTAAATTGTAATGATGCTAACTTTTCTTTTTATATAGATTGGTTGGTTAAGAATATATATTATTATAATGAAAAATATAAATTAACCGATGCTTATAATTACCTAGTAAATGAGTATTTGGTGAAAAATTACTGTTTTCAAACACAAAAAGAGTTATACAAAAAAGTAACAGATTATAGAGATAAAATACAAGAAAATCAAGTAGGAACAATATTGCCAAACTTTAATTTGAAAATATTTGATACTCAAAATGAAACTACATTCTATGATTTGATACAATTAAAAAAATACACTTTTGTTATTTTCTATGATCCAGAATGTTCTCATTGCAAAGAAAAAGTGCCAGTTGTTGCCAATAATTTAAAAAGTATATTAGCATCTTATTCAAACTTACAAGTGATTACTGTAGTTAATGCTATTCGTACAAAAGAAACAATCCAAAGCTTTATAGGTAAAGCTCAACTACAATCATTTACCAACTGCGAAGTAAATGGAGATATAGAAGAATTTAGAAATCATATAAATATTCATAGCAATCCAAATTTCTATTTAATTAATCAAGAAGGTGAAATACTTGTAAAAGACAATAATATAAATGAAATAATAAAAAGCATTAGTTACTAAATATAGTGTCAATTAGTATTGTATTTTTATTCAAGTTTGAATTGTATACAAAATATAGTATTGTAAAATATACTTTTTAACCCAAATTACGCATTAGGAAAAATAGGTTTTCATTATATTTATTTTTAAGGTTGCGTAGCTATGTCATGCTTTACTACTTAAAAGTTAGTGCTAATAAAGTTGAAGTACTACGCACTACCTATTTAGGTAATGTACTGAAAAATAGTTGGTGCATTTGACAAAAATAATGTTTAGCTTTCTCCAGTTAATCTGAAGAGGATAAAAGCACTGGTGGAGACCAACTTTTTAGCAATAGGATTAATGTATATACAAAAAATGGGTTGATAGATAACTATCAACCTTTTTCATTTTTTGGTATACTTGATGGCTAAAAAAACTCTATTTTTCATTAGATAAATACACATACCATTTGATGAAATTTATTCTATTTTTTAAAGTCAAACCTCTGTGCAAATCAAGATGATTTTTTAGATGGCTAAAATAACCTTCAATTCCATTTGTTGTTCTTGGTATTTTTGGATTTTCTAAATAGTGAAACATATTAGGCAATGCTCTTTTTATTGAGAAGTAGGATCTTCTTAGTAGTTTATGAGTATACCAATACCTTCTAGTTTCTAAGTTAATAGTCTTTTCATTAAGATAGTCTTTGTGTCTTTCATACCATAGCTTTAACTCTCTTGTCCACCATATTTTATCATTCTGTGTTTCTATTTTGAGTAATAGCAAAATATGTTTTCTAAGTTCTTGTCCTGCTATGTGTTTAGGGTATTTAGTAAGCCATAGTAAGCACATTCGTTGAATATGTACCAAGCATCTTTGTATAACTATATTACTGTCAGTATGTTTAATTGCTTTTAATATACTTTTAGCACCATCTGAGGTAATACTTTCTAATTTAATGCCTAAGTGTATTAAATTACTTAAATCTTCCTTAATCTCTTCAAAATGCTCTCCATCTGAAAAACGGATAAGTTGTGTATAGCCATCAAGATTATCTTGATAAGCTATTAAACAGAACTGTGCAAAATAAGTACCGTCCACTCTAAGATTAACTTGTTCTCTTTTTATGATTTTAACCGTGGGCGAACGCTCTAAAATTTTATAAAAGGTTCTTTGTAAGGTGTCTTTTGAATAACCACTATCTCTACATAATGTGTTGTAGGTTTGTCTTTCTATTATCCATTTCTTGAACCATATGAATCGGTTCTTTATTTTTTGTTCTGGTCTATTCCTTGTGAATAATATGCCACAGTTTTTACACTTAAATCTTTGCTTGTTTTGTTGTTTGCCCCAGCATATTACATCTAAACTACTACAGCTCCAACATCGCTTTTTTTTGCCATTTTTTAACAAAGAAAATATTTTATGAAATACATTTCATAAAATATCTAGTTTAACCTTTATTTATAGTACTCTTGATACAATACACCAACTATTTTTCAGTATTATGCCCCTATTTAGAACAAGAAGTATGAAATACTTCAATTTGAGTAACCATGTGTGGAACTCATGGTATAAAAAATACCTAATGTGTAATTTGGGTTTAATGTATTTCTTCTCTTTCTTTGTGTCGGTATGGTCTAATAATTAGTCGAAGAGTTCTATCATATGTAAAATAATTATATATCCAACCCATTACAACTACTAATTTATTTCTAAAGCCAACTAGCGTAATAACATGCACAAACAACCAAGCAATCCAAGCAATAAAACCACCCATTTTAATATTTTTGGCTTCCATAACTGCTTTGTTTCTTCCTACAGTAGCCATTGATCCTTTATCAAAATAGCTAAATGCTTTGATTGGTTTGCCTTTAATGGTATTAATAATATTTTTAGCGACCAATTCTCCTTGCTGAATAGCAACTGGAGCAACCATTGGATGTCCTTTTGGATTTTCCTCTGAAGTCATACAAGCAACATCGCCAATAGCATAAATATTATCATAACCTTTTACTTTGCAATATTCATCTATTTCATATCTGCTTCCACCATTAATAACATCGTGTTTTAAACCTTCAATAGGTTTGCCTTTAACACCAGCTGTCCAAATAACAGTATCTGTTGTTACAGACTTACCATTGTTTAGCTGAATGTTTTTCCCATCATATCCAGTAACAATAGTATTGAGCCAAACATTTACACCAAAATCTTTAATGTATGCTAGTGCTTTATCCGAGTTTTCTTTACTCATAGCACCTAAAACTCTGTCGCCAGCTTCAAAAAGATGAATTTGCATTTTTCTAAAATCCAATTCAGGATAATCTTTCGGCAAAATACTTCTTCTCATTTCGCCCAATGCACCAGCCAATTCAACACCAGTAGGTCCACCACCAACAATTGCAATATTCATTAAACGATGTTTCTCCTCTTCGTTTTCTGTAAGCAGTGCTTCTTCAAAATTTTCTAATATAAAACTTCTTAAATCCAATGCTTGTGGAATGTCTTTCATTTGCATCATCTTAGACGCTACTTCTTGTGGAAATTTAAAGAAGTTAGTCGTACTTCCTGTAGCAATAATCAATTCGTCGTATGATAAATCGCCAATATCAGTTTTAATAATATTATTTTCAGCATCAATAGATAAAACATCTGCCAATCTAAAAATAGCATTGGGAATTTCTTGTAACAACTTTCTCAATGGATATGCAATAGAACCTGGCTCTAATCCACCAGTAGCTACTTGATACAATAATGGTTGAAAAGTATGATAGTTGTGTTTGTCTAACATTACCACTTGTATATCTTGGTTTTTAAGTCGTTTTGCAATTTCAATTCCACCAAAACCACCACCAATAATTACAATTCGTTTTTTGCCTAATGCAGGAATTTTTAAATCCATTGTTCTTCAGTTTGCTACAAAAGTAAAAACAAAAGTAAACTTCAATTTTACCAATATATCAAATTGGTATAGCTGATTTATTATCTTTGCGTTACATGTTAGCGTATATTAAAATAAACATTGAAGAACAAATAGCTGTTATTCAATTAGATAGAGGAAGTGCCAATCCAATGAATCATCAATTGGTAAGTGAACTTAGAGTGGCTTTAAAAGAAGCACAAACAAATGAACAAGTATTAGGTGCTATTATTCATGGCAAACCTAACTTTTTTTCGGCTGGATTAGATTTACCAGAATTGTACAATTACAATGAACAACAATTTGCTGATTTTTGGCAAAACTTTATGGATTTAATTGCTGATTTGATTGCTTTTAACAAACCTTTAATTGCTAGTATTACAGGTCATGCACCAGCTGGTGGTTGTATTATTGCTATTGGTTGCGATTATAGAGTGATGGCTGAAGGCAATTATAAAATTGGATTGAACGAAATTCCTGTTGGTATTATAGTGCCTAAACCAGTTTTTGATTTGTACAGTTTTTGGCTAGGACAAAGAACAGCGTATCAGTATTTATTGGAAGGAAAATTATATAGTCCAGAACATGCTAAAGCAATTGGTTTGGTAGATGAAGTAGTTGATGCAAACGAAGTATTACATCAAGCAAAAGTAAAATTGCTACAATATTTTTCTTACGAACAAAATGGTTGGCGAGCTACAAAACGACAAATGCGAAAAGATTTGTTGCAAAGTATTCATAGTATAAGCGAAGCAGAAATGCAATTGTTTCAACAGCAATGGTGGAGCGAGCCAGTAAGAACCATACTAGAAGACTTTACTAGAAAGCTGAAGAAGTAGTTTTTATTTTGAGAAAAATTTTTATATAAAAAGGTAAATAATACTTTTAAATATCAAACTAAAACTATCACATCTTTTTCAATAAATAGATACAAGTAGGAAAGTGATCGCTATAACCACCATTATATAATGCCCAATCCCAAGTTCGTTTAGGATAACCTTTATACTGTCCAGTTTTTTGTATCATAAAAGGTTCATTTATAATTTGTGCTTTATGATAAAAGTAACCGTTACTACTGTTGTTTTTTGTTAAGTAGTTTCCAGATACTACAATTTGGTCAAATAAACTCCAAGAATCTCTATAGGCAGTAGTACCAATACCTTTTTTGTAAAAATCTACCCAAGGATTATACATACCATCACTAGCAGTTTTTTCCTGTTTGTCTTTACAAGCTAAAACTTTGGTCATACACTCATTAGTTGGATTGTCATTTAAATCGCCCATTAAAATAATTTTAGCATTTTTATTTTCCTTATAAATAGAATCAATTGCATTTTTACACAATTGAGCAGCATAATTTCTTAAAGGAGCAGAAGCTTCTTCGCCGCCTCTTCTCGATGGCCAGTGATTTACAAATACATGCACTTCTTCACCATCTAGTAATCCTTTTACATATAAAATATCTCTAGTGGTATATGCATTTTCAATCACTTTGCTTAAATCTACAGTAATGGGATGACTGCTAATTGGCTTAAAATACTTCGGATTATAAAATAATGCACAATCAACACCTCTATAATACGGACCATCATAATGTATAATTTGGTAATTTCTATCTTTTAATTTTTCAGAATTAGCTAAATCTATCAACACATCTCTATTTTCAATTTCGGCAACACCTAATAATGCAACACCTTCTTTGCTATACTCTGTTCCTATCAAAGAAATTACATCAGACAATTTACTAATCTTATCCCAATAAATATCTCCAGTATAGTGTTTATCTCCATTTGGCGTAAACTCTTCATCTTGTACATTAAGTTGGTCTATGGTATCAAACAAGTTTTCACAGTTGTAAAAACCAACACTAATTACTTTATACTGACTTTGCTCTGCAAAACCAATAATACTAAAAAGCAATAAAACAAGAAATACATTTAATTTTTTCATACACTTCAAAGTTAACACAAAAATTGTTGTGGAAAATACTTACACAGTATTTTAACCATGCGTTAATTTTTGTTACTATATTTGAACCAAAATTAGTTTTACTTTTACACATCAAATAGAATACCAATTTTATGAAAAAAATAAAAATCGTTCTCTTTTTCTTGATTTTGATGCCAATACTATCGGTTTCAGCTCAAGAACAAGAAGCAGTACAAACTACTGCAACTAGTGCAGTCGATTCATTTGCACTAGAAGATCAAAGCATCGCCAACTTAAAAGACATTCCTATTATTACACTAGATGAGTCAGAGTTAGGTGGTTCTGCCATGGGTGACCAAAACATTTCCTCTCTACTAGGAGCTTCTAGAGATCCATTTTATTCAGCAGCCATTTTTTCTTGGGGTTCTATGCGTTTTAAAATTCGTGGTTATGATAACGACCAATGGAAAACTTTAGTTAACGGCGTACCTTTAGATTATATAGAAAATGGCTATGGTGCTTATTCTTTATATAGTGGATTAAATGATGTTACTAGAAACAGAGAGAATGTTATCGGTATAAAACCTACTACATTTACTTACTCTGGATTAGGTGGAGCATTTGCTTTAGATACAAGAGCTTCTAAACAAAGAAAACAACTATCTATAACTTACTCTGCAACAAATCGTTCTTATAGAAATAGACTAATGCTAACTTATGGTTCTGGTTTAACTAAAAAGAATTGGGCATTTTCTGCTTCTGTTTCTGGAAGATGGGCTAAAGAAGGATATATTGATGGTACTAATTATCAAGGTATATCTTATTTTGCTTCGATAGAAAAAGTATTAAAAAAACACTCTTTAAGCTTAACTACATTTGGTGCTCCTGTTAAAAGAGGTAAAGCAACGCCAGTAATGCAAGAAGTATACGATTTAGCAGGTAGTAATTACTATAATCCAAATTGGGGTTACCAAGAAGGTGAGAAAAGAAATGCCAAAGTTGAGTATAATCATCAACCAACTTTTATTTTAAATCACGATTGGGATATTAAAGAAAATATCAATCTAAATACAAGTGCAGCTTACTCTTTTGGTCATAGAATTGTAACTGGCATAGATTGGTATAATGCCTATGATCCAAGACCAGATTACTATAGAAACTTACCTTCTTATGCAGCAGCAGGTAATTATAGTGATATGACTGTTGAACAAGCTACACAATACATTAAAGACCATCCTGAAGTATTACAAGTAAATTGGAATAAATTCTATGAAGACAATACTTTAACTATGGACACTTTTGTAGATAGAAATGGAGATATCATAATTGGCAATCAGTCTTCTTATATTTTAGCAAATTATGTTCAAGATATTCAAAGAGCTAATTTCAATTCTGTTTTTAATGTTAATCTTAAAAAAGATGTAGATATCTCTGCTGGATTGGTGTATCAATTCCAAAAATCTCATTACTACAGAGAAGTAAAAGATTTATTAGGTGGCGATTTCTTCTTAAATAAAAATCAATTTGGAGAAAGAGATTTTCCTGATAACGAAAATGCAGCAGTATTTAATTTAGATGATCCATCTTTTATCGTAAAAGAAGGTGATAAATATTCCTACGATTATGATATTGTAAATCAAGATGTATCTGTTTGGGGACAAGTAGTAAAACGCTTTAATAAATTTGATATTTATGTAGCTGGAGAATTTAGTAATACTAGATTTTTTAGAAATGGCTACTTTAAAAGTGGTTTGTTTCCAGATAACTCTAAAGGAAAATCAGCAGTAGTTAATTTTCATAACTACTCTGTAAAAGGTGGTGCTACTTATAAAATTAACGGAAGAAACTATATTTCAGTAAATGCTATTTATCAAACAAAAGCACCTTATTATCAAAATGTATTTGTATCTGCAAGAACTAGAGATTTTATTATAGATAACCCTCAAAATGAAACAGATTATTCAGTAGATTTATCGTATACACTAAATACACCTAAAGTAAAATTAAAAGCATCTGGTTATTATTCTGGATTAAATGATGTATCTAAAGTAAAATCTTTTTATGATGAAAGGTATAATTCATTCGGAAATATAGCTATAACTAACATAGATGAAGTACATTTTGGTGGAGAATTTGGTTTAGAATACAATATTGCAAAAGGAATAAGTGCTACAGTTGCCGCTGCTGTTGGTAGATTTTATTATACCGACAGAATGAAAGCAACTACTTATGTAGATAATACACAAACTATTTATGATGCAGACCAAACTATTTACTCTAAAAATTTCAGAGTTTCTGGTACACCACAACAAGCTTATTCCCTTGGATTGAGTTATCGTTCTCCAAAATATTGGTTTATTTCTTTAACCAGTAGCTTCTTTAACGATACTTGGGCAGATTTTTCTCCAGTTAGAAGAACAGACGAAGCAACAGATTTGGTTCCTTATGCGTCTGAACAATGGAACTCAATTGTAGACCAAGAAAGAATCAACGATGGTAAACTAGCTTACACTCTAGATTTATTTGCTGGTTATTCTTGGAGATTGAAAAACCAATTTAGTAATTTAAAGAAAGATATGTATTTAGTATTAAATGTAGGCGTTAATAATATAACTAACAGAAAAGATTTAAGAATAACTGCTTTTGAGCAATTACGATTTGATTTTGATACTAAAAATACCGACTTATTTAAAAACAGATATGCTTATGCATATGGTATTAATTACTTTGTAAACCTTGCACTTAGAATAAATTAAAAACGAAAATAAAATTTAAAAAATGAAAAAGAATTTTAAATATTTAATGATGCTGTTGGCTTTCCTAAGCGTTAGCATTACAGCTTGTCAAAAAGATAATTTTGACGAACCAAATGTTACTATCGAAGATCCAAATTTGCCAGTAACACACACTATTGCTGAATTAAAAGCATTGTATACTACATTGGGTAGTCCATTAGAACTTACCGATGATATTATTATACAAGGTGTAGTAATTGCAGATGATGAAACAGGTAACTTTTACAAGCAAATAATTATAGACGATGGTACCGCTGGTATAGCTATATCTATAGATGCAAATAACCTATACACTACATATCCTGTTGGACGAAAAATATATGTAAAATGTAAAGGATTATATCTTGGAGATTATAATGGCTTAATTCAATTAGGTGGAGGAATTAATCAAGATGACCCAACTGAAGTAGCAAGAATTGTAAGCACATTAATACCAGAATACATAGTAAAAGGACCAGCTTACCAAGATGTTCCAATAATAGATGTAACAATGGACGAATTAGATGATAGCTATCAAAACAGATTAATTAGATTATCTGAAGTTGAGTTTGCATCTTATGATATGGGACAAACATATGCTCTACCAGCTACTCAGCAATCAGACAATAAAGACTTGGTTGATTGTAATGGAAATTTAATTTTAGTTAGAACTAGTGGTTATTGTAGTTTTGCAGGAGCACTTACGCCAACTGGTAATGGTACATTGGTAGCAATATATTCTGTTTTTGGCTCAGACGCTCAATTATTACTCAGAGATACTACTGATGTAGATATGAGTGGACTTACTTGTGATGAACTTTATATAGATTTGTTAGATGAAGATTTTGAAACTACTACAACTAATGGTGTTATTAATCTAACAGGTTGGACACAAGTTCAAACAAAAGGAACAGTAGATTATATTGGTAGGCTATATAGTGGTAATAGATATGCACAAATTACTGCTTATAGTTCGGGAGATGATTCTGTTCAAACATGGTTAATTACACCAAGTATTAATTTAGATGCTACTATAAATGAGGCGTTGAGTTTTAAAAATCAAGATGCATTTCAAAATGGAGCTACACTTACTGTTTTAATTTCTACGGATTATACAACAGGAAATAATCCAAATAGTGCAACATGGACAGAGTTACCTGCTATAATTGATACTAATGGTCCATCTAATGGATTCTCAAATGCTTTTATATCATCTGGTATAATTGATATTTCTGCTTATAGTGGAGATATTCATATTGGCTTGAGATATGATGGTAATGATCCATCTGGAAGTGCTAATGACCATACTACAACTTATCAAATAGATGACATTAAAGTAAGCGGTAAAGTGCAATAAATACAAACACTTAATTAACTATAAAAAAAGGTCGGAAAAATTAATTCCGACCTTTTTTATTTGAAAGACTAAAGTCGGTGAATATAATCACTACCAACTTTCTAATATTTTTTTAATCACTATTTGTGCTGCAAATTCTCGATTGCCTGCTTGTTCTATTACAATTGAATTTTTACTATCAATAACTGCATCACTTACAACTACATTTCTTCTTACTGGCAAACAATGCATAAATTTGGCATGATTGGTCAGTTGCATCTTTGCTTCGTCTATCATCCAATCATTATGATCGCCTATAATTTGTCCGTATTGTTCTACACTGCTCCAATTTTTGGTATAAATAATATCGGCATCTTTAAATGCATCTGCTTGGTTGTGATATACTTTGGCATCTGCTACAAATTTTATATCTAAATCGTAACCATTCGGATTGGCAATACAAAAATCAACATCGGCTTTGTTCATCCATTCGGCAAAAGAATTGGCAACACATTGTGGCAATGCTTTTATATGTGGTGCCCACGATAAAACTACTTTAGGTCTTTTAGTATAATGTTCTCTTATGGTCATTAAATCGGTTAGCGATTGTAATGGATGAACCGTAGCAGACTCCATATTGATTAATGGAACAGTTATGTTTTCTAAAAATTTATTTAAAACATATTCGCTATAATCTTTTTCTTTATCAACTAATGATGGAAAACTTCGTAGTGCAATAATATCTGCATATTCATTTATAACTGCAGCTCCTTCTTTAATATGTTCGGCTGTAGTACCATTCATAACAGCACCATCTTCATATTCCATTTGCCACGAATCTTGACTTAGATTCAATACAATAGTATGCATACCTAAATTCTGTGCTGCTTTTTGCGTGCTTAACCGAGTTCTAAGTGAACTGTTTAGGAAAATTAATACCATGGTTTTATTTTTTCCTAAGTGTTGATGTGCAAAAGGATTTTGTTTTATGGCAATAGCTTCTTGTGCTAATTGTTCTACATTATTTACATCATTGACCGATAAAAAATTTTTCATACTAACTGTTATGCATTTAATAACAAAATAAAGCAAAAATCGTCATTCTCAACTTGATTGGGAATCTTTTTTACGATTTTTACTTTTTTCCATCAGTGTCGCTCGTAGAGGATGCTGATTACTATAATATAACTTAATAGTATTAAATAATTCATTATGATTTTTTATACCATGTAAAGTGTTTTTAACGCAGCAGTCAATGAGTGAACCTTCAGTTATAGTGATTTAGTAGCTAAGAAGTATGAAATACTTTAACAATATTCGTAACTATCTTCTCTAGGTTTGCATATTACACCTTTCCTTCTCTAATAGCATTTAATTTATAGAGCATAGTTTGTGCAATTAAGTCGGCTCTATACTTTGCCAACTCTGCTTTTTCACCAGAAAATAAACTATCAATAGTCGTTTTCCAAAGCACTAGCCATCTTTCAAAATGTTCAGATAGTAACGCCGATTTTTCACTCAATTCTATATGTCGCAACATCGGATTGCCTCTATAATTATTGCCATTTAACAAAACGCCTTCCCAAAAATTTACAATCTTAGGAATATGATGTGGCAAATCAATTTTGGCAACATCGGTAAAAATATAACCAATGGTCTCATCTTTCATCGCTTCAGTATAAAAATCACTTACAATTTGTGTAATATCATCAACACTTTCAATATCTCGCTTCATATTTTATCTCTTTAAAACTAAAAATACTAAATACGATCAAGAGTAGTACTTTAAAAATTTCTATGATAACATAAATTAAATGCAAACTACTTTTTGCTACACTTGCTCCATCAATAATTGCTATAGCTCTAGTGTCTAATTTTGGCAATAAATAAAATGTTTGAAAAAGTAAAATAATTAATAATATAATTATAAATATTAATAAAATATTTTTATATTTTATAGCAGATAAAAATCCAACAGAAGTTAAAATTAAGCACAACCACTCTATTTTGTTTAAAGCATTAAAAACTAGTCTGCCAATACCTAATCCAAGTGCTAGTGTAATATTCGGTGCTTGAAACTTTAAAGGAGCTTCAACAAAAGAAATACCTAAAACCATACCTAACCAAATTAAAGGAAAACACATTAATAAATATTGAGTAGTCGATTTCATGGTATAAAATTACTGTTCTATTATTATTACAAACATGATAATTATCAATTGTGTTTATTTAATTACTTTTACACTAATGGAAGGGGGCAATTTTATAGACTATGTAAAGATTTTTGTTCAGAGTGGCAATGGTGGTGCTGGTTCTGTACATTTCCGTAGAGAAAAATTTGTGCCAAAAGGCGGACCAGATGGTGGTGATGGTGCTAGAGGCGGACATATTATTTTAAAAGGCAATCAACAGCTTTGGACATTGTTACATCTTAAATATAGAAAACACATTAAAGCACAACATGGCGAAGCTGGTGGAGGTGCTCAACGAACTGGTAAACAAGGTGAAGATATTATTTTAGAAGTACCACTTGGTACTGTCGCTAAAGATGCTGAAACAGGAGAGGTGTTAGCTGAAATTTTAGAAGATGGACAAGAAATGATTTTGATGGAAGGCGGAAAAGGTGGATTAGGTAATGTGCATTTTAAAAGTGCTACTAACCAAACGCCACATTATGCACAACCTGGAATTAGCGGAAAAGAAGCTTGGGTTGTTTTAGAGCTTAAAATTTTAGCAGATGTTGGCTTAGTTGGATTTCCAAATGCAGGAAAATCTACTTTGTTGTCTGTAGTGAGTGCAGCAAAACCAAAAATTGCAGACTATGCTTTTACTACCATTGTACCGAATCTTGGTGTAGTGGCATATAGAGATAATCGTTCTTTTGTAATGGCAGATATTCCTGGAATTATTGAAGGTGCTAGCGAAGGCAAAGGACTTGGCTTGCGTTTCTTGAGGCATATTGAAAGAAATGCAGTTTTGTTATTTGTTATTCCATCAGATGCAGATGATATTAAAAAGACTTATAAAATTTTAGATAAAGAATTAAAACTATACAATCCAGAGTTATCTGTAAAGCCAAGAATGATTGGTATTAGTAAAGCAGATTTATTAGATGATGAGTTAAAACAATTATTAAAAAAAGAATTGCCAAAAGACATTAAATGTGTTTTCTTTTCAGCTATTAAACAAGAAGGATTACAAGAACTCAAAGACCAACTTTGGAAAATATTGATAGAATAGTTTTTAAATTAAATTTTTTCTATTAAAAAATGAAAATATTTTTCTTTTTTTTCAAAATATATACGATATTGCACAATATTAATTTTTGATAATACTTATACTATAGATATAACTTGAGAACATCATTAAGTGTCATAATATTTTTTCTATTACTCACTGTTGCTGAATTTATTTCAGCATTTAATATTATTGGAACTGTAGTTGACGAAACCAATACAGCAGTAGAGTTTGCTAATGTAGTACTCTACCAAACAGTAAATGATAGCTTATACAATTTTGCACTAACCGATAGCAATGGAATATATAGTTTTCAGAATATAACCAATGGTAATTATTACTTGGTATTTAGTTTTATGGCATACCAAGATGATACCATAAAAAATATTATAGTAGACAACCAAGATATCCATTTACCACAACATCAACTAACACTTTTATCGAATATATTGGATGGTGTAACCATTACAGCAAGCAAACCTATTATTGAACGCAAAGCTGATAGAATTGTTTATAATGTAGAAAACAGTACTGCTACACAAAGCAATAATGTATTAGAGTTATTACGATATATGCCTAGCGTAAGCGTAGATGCTAATGACAATATAAAAATTTATGGCAAACAAGGCGTACAAATTATGTTGAATGGAAAATTGCAATATGTTAGTGGCGATGCATTAAAAAATCTACTAAAATCTATACAAGGAGATAATGTTAAAACCGTAGAAATAATTTCAAATGCTGGTGCAAAATATGATGCCTCAACAAAAGGTGGAATAATAAATATTGAATTGAAAAAAAGCTATAAAACAGGTTTAAGTGGAAGTGTTTGGGCAAATTATCAACAAGGAAAATATGCAAAAGGTGGCGTTGGTGGTAATCTTTCTTTTAGCTATAAAAAAATAATATTTTCAGTAAACTATAGTCCATGGTTCAGTAAAAATTATAATTATAGTGATGAGTCTAGAGTATATAAATTAATGGATAATGCTCAAATCTATAATGAAAACTCTAATGAAATATATGCTTATAAAGGACAATTTCTTAGTACATCATTAGACTATATGATTTCAGATAAACATCAAATAGGTGTGTCTACAAATTTATCTTATAGTAATAGAAATGCCAATACAACAAATAATACATTTATTAAAACAAACAATAGTGTAGATTCTACTATTATAAGTATAACAGAAGGAAATTACCAACTAAAATATCCAATGCTAAATGCTTACTATACTTATAATATAGATAGTATTGGTAAGCAATTAGAAATCAACTATAGCTTTGCCAACTACAATTTTACACAACAAACTTTATTCAATAATCGTTTTGTAGATGCTAATCAAATAGAATATAGACCAGCAAATACATTTAACCAACGAAATCCATTTATCAATCAACTTAATGCAATTGCAGTAGATTATACCAATCCGTTTAAAAATAAAAGTTCGTTAGAGTTAGGCACAAAATATGTAAATGCTAATCAAATCAATGATGTTGAAATAAATAATTTAGTAAATAATGTTTATATTGTAGATACTATACAAAGTAATCAATATAGTTATAAAGAACAAATAATTGCCTTTTATGCCAATTGGTCTACAACAATTAAAGATAATATGAATATTATTATTGGTTGTAGAACAGAACAAACTATTGCAGTACAAGACAATAAAACAATTAATACTAGCAATAAACGAAACTACTTTAATGTATTTCCTACATTTACTATCGATTATTTATTGAAAGATAAGCACTATTTTAACTGGAATATTAATAGTAAAATTGAAAGACCAAACTACAGACAACTTAATGCATTTATATATTATTATAGTCCAAATGGAGTTTCTACAGGAAATCCAAATTTAAAACCAGCCAAAACATATACAACAGAATTTAATTATGTTTTTGATGATATTTATTCTTTCATCGTAGGATATCAATACTACAAAGATGTAATTATTGATATGACATTGCAAGATGATGTAAATAGAAAATATATTTATACTTTTCAAAATTATAAATACGCACAATCATTATACTTTAATTTTAATATTTATAAAAACTTATTCAAATGGTGGACATTTAGTTTCGACCTAAATGCTTTCTACGATAAATACAATTTGTTTCTAGTAAACCAATTTGAAAAGAAACAATCTTTTTCTACAGATTTTAGTATTAGCAATGATTTTTTATTACCTAAAAGTTTTAGTATTAATTTATCGGCGTGGTTTTCTGGACCAACATACTACGGAATTGATTTTTATAAAAGTAATGGTAGTGTAGATTTCACCATAACCAAAAAATTCTTTGATGATAAATTGATGGTGCAACTAAAAGCATTCGATATATTCTTTACGAACAAAGTTAAATCTATAGCCAATTATCAAAATCAAGAAGTAAACTATTTAGGATATAATGACTCTAGGCGATTACAAATTAAATTGAAATACAATTTTTCAAACGGACTAAAAATTAACAAAGAAGAAAAGAGCAATAAAATGCAAGAAGAATTGAATAGAGTAAATTAAAGTTAAACTACTTCTTTTTCTTCTTTTTATCTTTTATAGATTTAATGAAATTTGCCCAAGCAAAAGGATCTGTTAAAGAAATTCCAGGTCTTTGGTTACCAAATCTATTGTAATAATATTCCGTCTGCGATTTTACATAAGAATTATAATTTTCAGCACCATCATATTGCGTATTGCGTTCTATCTCATCATTCATAATAGAATAAGCAATAGTTTGTTGAGCTAACTCTGCTAAATTATCTGGAATATTTAAATTTAAAATTGCTTGTTTTAACTGATGTGGCTCTGGCAATGGCGTAATTAAAACTTCATCTAACATTATAGGATCTCTATCTAATAAAATTTCCTTAGCAAAACTAGTTTGCCCAATATTTTTCGGAATTATTAAAGTAAACGATTTATAACCTAAGCTACTTACTACTATAGTATCACCTTCTGCAGCAGCAAACGAAAAAAAACCATCAGGACCACTAATTGTTCCTCTACTGTTTTCTAAAATATAAATAGCAGCATAGGGTATCGGACTGCTAGTTTCTATATCTCTAATAAAACCAGAAAACTGAACAATATTTTTAGCACTACTAGAAAACATAGTAGCTGTCATCATCACAGCAATTAAATATAAATTCTTCAACATATCTATTTACTGCAAATCTAAAGCCAAAAAAGTGGTTTGTAGCATTTTAATCGTTAAATACTTGTAATTTCTAAAATTTATTACCATATAGTATTTAATTACTATCTTTGAAAAACATTATAGATTACTAATGATTAAGAAGATTATTGGCATAGTTTTAAGCATACTACTATTTGTTTTAATTTATTTTTTAAACAAACCTTTAGGAGAGATTCCACCACTAGGAAAATTTTTGTCGCCAACACACGGATTTTGGCAAAACAGCAAACCAAAAGAGCTAGTTAATTATAGTTTTGAATTAGACTGTAAAAATGGTACTGCTACAATTGTATACGATAGTGTTGCTATTCCACATATTTTTGCAGATAACGAAGCCGACTTATACTATGCTCAAGGATTTGTAGTAGCACAAAATAGATTGTGGCAAATGGAGTTTCAAACCATTTTTGCTGCTGGTAGATTGAGCGAGTTTGTAGGAGAAAAAGCACTAGAACTAGATAAATACAATAGAAGAGTCGGTTTAGCTAGAGCAGCTAAAGTTGCAAATGATACACTACAAAAAGACGAACAATCACTAGCAATTGCTACAGCTTTTGCAGATGGTGTTAACGCTTACATTAAAAAATTAAGTAATAAAAAATTACCTATAGAATATAAACTATTAGGATATAAACCAGAACCATGGTCAACCTATAAATCTTGTTTGCTCATGAAATACATGGCTTACGATTTAACTTATAGAGATTATGATGTAGAATATACCAATGCACTACGATTGTTTGGTAGCGACATCTTTAAAAAACTATATCCAGATTTTCCTTTACCACAAGATCCAATCATTCCAGTTAATCACAAATGGAATTTTAAAGCAATAGACATTCCTAGTGCAACAGTTACTAACAGCGATTCTTTATCAGCTACCTTGTATCCACATCCATATAAAGAATTTTTACCACAAAAAAACTTAGGAAGCAACAATTGGGCAGTAAGTGGTAAAAAAACAGCCAGTGGCGAACCTATTTTGTGTAACGATCCACACTTGAGTTTAAACTTGCCTTCTATTTGGTTTTCTATGCAATTGCAAACACCAGAATTAAATGTAATGGGAGTGACTATTCCAGGTGCTCCAGGTATTATTATCGGATTTAATGATAGCATTGCTTGGGGAGTTACCAATGCTTCGAGAGATGTAATCAATACTTATAGTGTAGAGTACAATCCAAAAAACAAACAAGAGTATAAATTTCATGGAAAATATATTCCTTTAGAATATGAAATTGAAAAATATAAAATAAAAGGTGCTAAAACAGTTTACGATACTATAAAAATAACCAAAGCTGGAGCTATTGTTTACGATGAACACTTTGGCAACATCGATGATAAAAAACATTTGGCTATTTATTGGCGAGCCATGGAACCATCTAACGAATTAAAAACTTTTTATTTGTTGAACCATGCTCAAACACATGAAGACTATTTAGATGCCTTGAACTCTTTTGGCTGTCCTGGACAAAATTTCGTATACGCCGATGTAAACAATAATATTGCCATTAAACAACAAGGTCATTTTATGCTAAGAAGTTTTGAAAACAATGGAGCATTTATTCAACCATTAGCCAATGCCAATTTAGATTTAGCCAACAGACAAATTCCAAATAATGAAAATCCGTATGTTAAAAATCCAGAACGAGGTTTTGTTTCAAGTGCCAATCAAAAACCAGTAGACCAAAATTATCCTTACGCTACCAATGGATATTACGAAAATTTTAGAAACAGAGTCATCAACGAATCTTTAACCAATATGTATCGTATTAAAGCTAAAGATATGATGAAGTTACAAGGCAATAATTTAAGCTTGTCAGCGAAAGAAACACTACCATACTTTTTAAGTTATGTAGATAGAAATCAATTTCAGAGTGAAACGGCTAAACAATTATTAAAAGCATTAGATGTTTGGCAATACAATACCGATTATGATTATAGAGCACCAAGTTATTTTTACAATTGGTTTGATAGTTTTGAACAGCTAACTTGGGACGAATTTCAGAGCAAGTCGGTGTCTTTAGTTATGCCAGAAAATTATGTATTAGCCAATTTACTAGCACAAGAACCTAATTTTATTTTGTTTGATTTAAAAACTACCGACACCGTAGAAACAGCAAAAGACATTGTTAATTTGGCATTTAAACGAACGGTAAAATTCTTTGAAAACTATAACGAAAATCCAGATAACTCTTCAGTTTGGCAATACTATAAAAAAACATCAGTAGAACACTTGGCAATGATTCCTGCGTTTAGTGTGTTCAATGTGCCTATTGGTGGTTGGCATAATGTAGTAAATGCTACTTCAGACAGATGGGGAGCTTCTTGGCGTATGGTAGTAGATTTTAGTGATGGAAAACCTACAGCATATGGTATCTATCCAGGTGGACAAAATGGAAATCCTGCTAGTCGCTACTACGATAATATGATTCCAATTTGGGCAGAAAATAACTATTATCCGTTGAGTTTTTACCACAACAAAGCCGAGGCATTAAAAGATATAAAAGAATAGATATGTTAATTATGAAAGCATTAATTATTGGCGTTTTAAGTTTTTTGGCTACACTAATTTTACCATGGTATATTCCTTTCTTAATTGCCTTTTTAGTAGGACTAATTTTAAGCAATAAAGGCGGAAATAATTTTTTTGCAGGATTTTTTGGTGTAGGCATATTTTGGTTAACAATGGCTCTATTACTAGACATTGGCGATAAACAATTTTTTAGTAGCAAAGTAGCATCAATTTTTGCTAGCAACTTAAATGCAGATATTACTAGTGGCGTATTGGTAATTATTACAGGTTTTTTAGGTGCATTATTAGGTGGTTTAGCATGTTGGTTTGCCAGTATGATAACGCATAACAGTCAAACCAAATACCAAAGAGTACACAAAGGCAAGTACAAAATTAACTTGCAGTAAGTTACTTAACTAAAACTATTGTATTACAAGCAAAACCTCTTAACACTTGCTGAATTTATTTCAGCATCTACTTAGACAACAAACCAAAACATCTCCAACAGAATCGTCATTACGAATTTTTGTGAAGCATGAACAAAAATGAAGTAATCTAGTTTCTATAGAATAAAACTTTCTTTGCACTCGTCTTACTGAACTTGTTTGAGCATCTCTATTTTAATTCTAGTAAATATAAATTAATATGTTGCTCTTATCATTAGCATAAGAATTGTCTACAATCTAAAAATCTTTATTTTACTACAACATAACTTTCATCTTTGCTTACAATTCCGTTTGCACACATGTAAATAATACCTTTAAATTTTTCTATTAACTGGTAATTATGTGTTGCCATAACTACTGGCGTTTGTTGTTCTTTAAAAATATTATAAAATAGTTCCATAATTTCATCAGAAGTCTCTGGATCTAAATTTCCAGTAGGTTCATCTGCTAAAATTAATTCTGGATGATTAATTAATGCTCGTGCAATAGCAATTCTTTGTTGTTCGCCACCAGATAATTGCGATGGATAATTTTGTTCTTTGTGTGGCAACTTTACTAAAGTCAATGCTTCATCTATCTTTTGTTTAATAATAGGTTCGCTAGTAATTCCAACTGCTTTTAAAACAAAGGATAAATTATCATATATAGTTCTATCTTGTAATAATTGAAAATCTTGAAATACTATACCAATTTTTCTTCTAAAAAAAGGAATCGTCTTTTTGTTTAATTGTTTTAAATCATAGCCACAAACCATACCATCACCTTTTTGTAAAGGCAAATCGCCGTATAAAGTCTTTAATAAACTACTTTTACCTTGTCCAGTTCTTCCAACCAAATAAATAAAATCGCCAACTCTAGCTTCAAAATTAACATCATCTAGTACCAAATGCTTATTTTGAAAAATAGCAGCATCTTTTATTTGTATAATCGTTGGTTTAATTACAGACACATCGGCTTCCATCATGGATAATCTTTTTATATTCATAACGAAAATAATGAATAATTCATTGTTCTTTTATTTACTTTTGCATACCATGTTGAAAAATGATTTAATTTTAAGAGCTGCAAAAGGCGAAAAAGTAGAAAGAATTCCGATTTGGTTAATGCGACAAGCTGGCAGAATCTTACCAGAATACAGACAGGTCAGAGCAAGTGTAAACGGATTTAAAGCACTCGTAAAAAATCCAGAATTGGTAGCAGAAGTTACCATACAACCTGTTGATAGATTAGAGGTAGATGCAGCTATTATTTTTTCTGATATTTTGGTGATTCCAGAAGCAATGGGTTTAAACTACGAAATGGTAGAAAGCAAAGGACCTTTCTTTCCTAAAACCATTCAACAAAAAAGCGATGTAGATAATTTAACTACAGAAGTGTGTCAAACATTACAATATGTTTTTGATGGCATTAAAATCACCAAACAAGAATTAGCTAATCGTGTGCCTTTAATTGGATTTGCTGGTGCACCTTGGACTATCTTTGCTTATATGATTGAAGGCAAAGGCAGTAAAACATTTTCAGAAGCCAAGAAAATGTTATATGTCAATCCATCGTTAGCACATCAATTACTAGATAAAATTACTACAGCAACCATACAATATTTAAAAGCACAAGTAGCCGCTGGTGCCAATATGCTACAAATTTTTGATAGTTGGGCAGGTGTGTTAGGCAAAGAACAATATACTGAATTTGCACTTCCTTATATGCAGCGCATTACAGATGCTATAACTGAAGTTCCTGTTACTCTATTTGCAAAAGATGCTCATTATATTATAGCTGATTTTGCAAAAACCAATTGTAGTGTTATTGGCTTAGATTGGACGATGGATATTGCACATTGTAAAGCAGTAGCACCTAATAAAACATTACAAGGCAATTTAGATCCTTGTGTTTTATATGCAGATGAAGCTAGTATCACTAAACATACACACCGTATGATAGAACAGTTTGGAACACAGCAGTATATTTGTAACTTAGGTCATGGTGTATATCCAGATGTAGATTATAAAAAAGTACAACACTTTATAGATGTAGTGAAAAGCTCTTCGTAAATTACTAGTATTAAGATTGTTTTTAAAAAAGTATATTTTGCGTGTAGTGTAATGAAACGGAGAATATCTAAGTGATAACTTGCTTTATCTAAGTAAACATAAAATAGTTCTTAAATGAAAAATAACTACATCTTTACATCAGAGCGACTTGGATTTAGAAATTGGAGCAAAGAAGATATTGCTGCTTTTGCTGCTTTAAATGCAAATATGGAAGTAATGCAGCATTTTCCTAATACACATACCAAAGAAGAAACTAAAGCCATGATTACAAGATTTCAAGACCACTATGAAAAATATGGCTATACTTATTTTGCTACTGATGTTTTAGATACTGGAGAATTTATTGGTTTTATTGGATTGGCTTTTCAAAGCTATACCAGTGAATTTACACCAGCAACAGATATTGGTTGGCGACTCAAAAAAAATGCATGGAACAAAGGTTACGCTACCGAAGGTGCAACAAGATGTTTAGAATATGCATTTACAACACTTCAACTAGATAAAGTTATTGCTACTTGTACTATTAATAATACTAAATCTGAAAATGTGATGAGAAAAATAGGCATGACAAAATTGGGATATTTTAAACATCCATTACTAAAAGAATATCCAAATTATGAAGAATGTATTTGTTATGGGATAAAAAATAGTAATTTTAAATAGTTCGCATTTTACTTCAAATCAAAACCAATATCTTTTCTATAATATTTATTTTTATAGTCAATATGTGTAGCAGCATTATTGGCTTTGGCTAGTGCAACTTGCCAATCATTATCTAATGCAGTAACGGCTATAACTCTACCACCATTATTTATTAATTCACCTTGTTCGTTTAAAGCAGTTCCAGCATGAAAAACAAATGCATCTTCAACAGTAGTTGTATTAGTAATCACATTTCCTTTTTCAAATGCTTCAGGATATCCATCACTTGCTAAAATTACAGTCACTGCTGCTTCATCACTAATAGATAATTCGACTTCGTTTAAATTGCCATTTCCAACAGCATCAAATAAATTCACAACATCACTTGTAATTCTAGGAAAAACAGCTTGTGTTTCAGGATCACCCATTCTACAATTGTATTCTACAACTTTAGCAACATTGTCTTTGCTAAGCATCAATCCAATATAAATAAAACCTTTATAAGTGATATTGTCTTTTTTAAGACCATTAATAGTTGGAATAATAATTTGTTGTTCTACATCTTGCATAATAGCTTCTGTAACAAATGGTGGTGGTGAAACGGCACCCATTCCTCCAGTATTTAAACCAGTATCTTGTTCACCAATGCGTTTGTAGTCTTTCGCAATAGGTAAAATTTTATAGTTATTACCATCGCTTAGTACAAAAACCGAAAACTCAATACCATTCATAAATTCTTCTATCACTACTTTTTCACTAGCACTACCAAATTTACCAGAAAGCATATTTTGCAATTCAGTTTTGGCTTCATCAAGTGTACTACAAATTAAAACACCTTTTCCAGCTGCTAAACCATCTGCTTTTAAAACATATGGTGCTTGTTGTGAGTCTAAAAAGGTTAATCCTGCTTCAAGATTATTTTTATTAACTTCTATATAAGCAGCAGTTGGTATATGGTGTCTTATTAAAAAAGACTTACAAAAAGATTTACTGCCTTCTAACATTGCTCCTTGTTGCGAAGGACCAATTACACTAATATGTTGTAGAGAAGTATTATTGACAAAATAATCGTAAATACCATCTACTAATGGAGTTTCTGGTCCAACTACAACCATATTGATATCTTCCTGAATACAAAAATGACCGATTGCCTCAAAATTTTTCAACTCAATATTAGTGCCAACTAATGCTGTACCAATATTTCCGGGGCTTATAAATAATTTTTCAGTCTGTTTACTTTCACTAATTTTTTGAGCTATAGCATGTTCTCTACCACCAGAACCAATAATTAAAATATTCATGGTGCAAAGATATTCTATTTAGTTTTACTTTTCATGCTGAATTTATTGCAACATCTTTTTCCATACTTGTACACAGTCTATTTCACGAATCACATTTTCATTTAAACAACCAGTCATTTTGTCTTGGGCATATTTTTTGCACAGCTTAACTAAAATTAGTTTTATTATTAATTCAATAAAATAAGAAATCGTAAATTTGCAAAAAACAATTAAAGCAACATTTTTATGTTAGATATACTAAGCAAAGGCATTTCAAAGATTTTTGGAAGCAAATCATCAAGAGACATCAAAGCAGTTTTACCATTAGTAGACCAAATTAACAGTCAATTTGAACAATTAACGAATATTTCTAATGATGAGTTAAGAGGAAAAACACAAGAGTTTAGAAATAGAATTATGCATTATGTGTCAGAACACGATGCACAAATTAAATCTTTGTCAGAGCAAGCCGAAAATCCAGAAACAGAATTAGAAGAGAAAGACCAAATCTTTCATAAGATTGATCAACTCAAAAAAGATAGAGACGAAGCACTAGAAGAAATATTAATAGAAATTTTGCCAGAAGCTTTTGCTGTGGTTAAAGAAACTTCTAGGAGATTTTGCGATAGCAACGGGCTTACAGCTACGGCTACTCAACTAGATAGAGATTTATCTGTAAAACATCCACACATTACTATAAATGGAGATAAAGTACATTATGCTAACAAATGGTTGGCTGCTGGAAATGAAATTCAGTGGAATATGTTGCATTACGATGTACAATTAATTGGTGGTATTATTTTACATCAAGGAAAAATTGCCGAAATGGCAACAGGTGAAGGTAAAACACTCGTTTCTACTTTGCCAGCATACTTAAATGCACTAGCCAGTTGTGGTGTACATTTGGTTACGGTAAACGACTATTTGGCAAAAAGAGATAGCGAGTGGAATGCACCTTTGTTTAATTTCTTAGGCATTACAGTAGATTGTATCGACAAGCACGAACCACATTCTGAAGGTAGAAAAAAAGCATACTTAGCAGATATTACTTATGGAACAAACAATGAGTTTGGTTTCGATTATCTAAGAGATAATATGGTAAGAGATGCAGACGAACAGGTACAACGAAAACTACATTTTGCAATGATAGATGAGGTCGATTCTGTATTAATTGATGATGCAAGAACACCATTAATTATTTCAGGACCAGTTCCAAAAGGCGATGAGCAGATGTACTATCAATTAAAACCAAGAATTGAAAGAATAGTTAATGCACAACGAAAAGTATGTACACAGTTCTTGGCAGATGCTAAAAAGCTAATAGCAGAAGGAAAAACAGGAACTAGTGAAGGCGAAGGCGGAATGGCTTTGCTTAGAGCTCACAGAGGTTTACCTAAAACAGGTGCTTTAATTAAATATTTAAGCGAAACAGGTATCAAACAAATCTTGCTTAAGACAGAAAACAAATACATGGCAGAGCAAGAAAAGCATATGCATTTGGTAGATCAAGAATTGTACTTTGTAATCGATGAAAAAAACAACCAAATTAATCTTACAGAAAAAGGTTTAGACTTAATTACTAATACAGGAGAGGAACACGATTTATTTGTTATGCCAGACATAGGTGCTATTTTGGCAGAAATTGATAACGATAAATCATTAGACGAAACTCAAAAACTAGAAAAGAAAAACGAAGCCATGAGCGATTTTTCTTTAAGAGGAGAAAGAGTACATACTTTAAATCAGTTATTAAAAGCATATTGTTTGTTCGAAAAAGATATAGAGTATGTAGTGATTGAAGATAAAGTGAAAATTGTAGATGAGCAAACAGGTCGTATCATGGATGGTCGTAGATATTCCGATGGTTTGCACCAAGCAATAGAAGCTAAAGAAAATGTAAAAGTAGAAGCAGCAACTCAAACTTTTGCTACGGTTACACTACAAAATTTCTTTAGAATGTATCACAAATTGTCAGGTATGACAGGTACTGCCGAAACTGAAGCAACTGAGTTTTGGGAAATCTATAAGTTAGATACAGTGGTTATTCCAACTAATAAACCAATTGCTAGAGATGACATTGACGATTTAATTTACAAAACTAAAAAAGAAAAATACGAAGCAATTATTGCTAAAATCATAGATTATCAAAATCAAGGCAGACCAATTCTTGTTGGTACAACCAATGTAGAAGTATCTGAAAAACTGAGCGATTTGTTAAATAAAAAAGGCATTAAACACAATGTATTAAATGCAAAACAGCATCAACGAGAAGCAGATATAGTTGCAGAAGCTGGTAAAGCTGGTCAGGTAACTATTGCTACCAATATGGCTGGTAGAGGTACCGATATTAAATTAAGTGCTGGTGTTAAAGAAAGTGGTGGTTTGGCAATTATTGGTTCAGAAAGACACGATTCTCGTAGAGTTGATAGACAGTTGCGTGGTCGTGCTGGTCGTCAAGGTGATCCAGGTTCTTCTATTTTTTATATTTCTTTAGAAGACGATTTAATGCGTTTGTTTGCTAACGAAAAACTAGCAAGCATGATGGATAGAATGGGTTTCAAAGAAGGTGATGTAATTCAGCACAAGTGGATTTCTAACTCAGTAGAAAGAGCTCAGAAAAAAGTAGAAGAAAACAACTTTGGTATTCGTAAGCGATTACTAGAGTATGATGATGTAATGAATGCACAAAGAGAAGTAATCTATAAAAGAAGACAACATGCATTAGATGGTGAAAGAATTACATTCGATTTAATCAATATGTTCTACGATTTATGTGAGGAAATTTGTATCCAAGCAAAAAATACACAAAATATAGAACAGTTTAATTTAAATACTATTCAAAATTTTGGTATAGAATCTATTATCAATCAAGAGCATTTAAAAACTAAAAATGTTCAAGAGTTAACAGGTAAATTATATACCGAAGTAATGGAAGCTTACAATCAAAAATCTGAAAGAATCATCAATAAAGCTTATCCAGTTATTAAAGATGTTTACGAAAACAGAGGCAAAGAGTTTAAACGAATTGTAATTCCGTTTACCGATAATAAAAAGAACATCAACATTATTGCACCACTAGAAAAATGTTATCAAAGTGGAGGCAAAGAAGTCATTAAAACTTTTGAGCAAAATATTATTTTGGCGTTCATGGATCATCATTGGAAAGATCATCTAAGACAAATGGACGACTTAAAACAGTCTGTTCAAATGGCAGTTCACGAACAAAAAGATCCATTAGTAATCTATAAATTAGAAGCATTTGAATTGTTCAAAAAGATGTTGAGCGAAGTCAATAAAGATGTAACTGCTTTCTTGCTAAAAGGACATATAGATGTACAAAGTTCTGATGAAGTAAAAGAACATCAAAAAAGAAGAGTGAAAGAAAAAACTAACGAAAGTAGAGGCGGAGAATTAGGTAATACTAACGAAGGTGCAGATACCAATACACAACATGAAAAACAGCAAACAGTAGTAAGAGCAGAAGCAAAAGTTGGAAGAAACGATTTGTGTCCATGTGGAAGTGGTAAGAAATACAAACATTGTCATGGTAAAAATGTATAATATATGAGAAACTTATTTTTATTAATTGTAATTACGCTCATTACTATAAAAGTACAAGCACAAAACGATACTTTAGTAAATAATATGTATGACAATAATATTATTATATTTAAAGATCCAAGAGTAGATGTACTAGAAAAATTTTATCGCTATAAAAAAACAGTAGCAGAAAAATTAATTAGAGTACATGTTTTTCAAGCAACTAACAGAGACGAAGTATTTAATGCAAAAAAAGAATTCTCTGCTAGATTTCCTGGTATAGAAACTTTCATGAGCTACCAATCACCAAACTTTAAATTAAGAGCAGGTACTTTTGCTACAACTAAAGAAGCACAAAACTTTTTAAAACAAGTAAAACCATATTTTCCATCAAGCTTTGTAATAGAAGAAAAAATTAAACAACCTTAAAATATAAGTATTAGTTTAAATCGTCATTCCGTAATTTCGAAGGACGAGAAACTTATGGAATCTATAATTAAAATATATAACTAAAATGAATAAATATGTATTATTATCATTTTTAATAATTGCAATGAATTTATTTGCTAAGAAAAAATCAGTATTTGTACCAATACAATATCCAAATACAGAAAAAATTCCACACGAAGATGTTTATTTCGGTACTACAATAATCGACAATTACCAATGGTTAGAAGACGACAATGCTCCAGCAACAAAAGCATGGGTAGAAGCAGAAAATAAAGTCACTACACAATATTTAGAAAGCATTCCTTATCGTAATCAACTCAAAGAAAGGTATAAAGAAATGTACAACTATACCAAGTTGTCATCACCACAAAAAGTGGGCAATTATTTTTTCTTTTCTAAGCAAGAAGGGCTTAAAAATCAAGCTACAATTTATATACAAAACGGACTTAATGCTACGCCAGAAGTGTTCATCGATCCAGAAAAAGAAGATCCAAACGGACTAACCACTTTTGAGTTGTCTGGTGCTTCATCAAATAATCAGTACATTGCTATCGTAGTGCATAAAGCTGGTAGCGATTGGTCTAACATCATTGTTTATGATATTGCTACTAAAAAACCATTAAACGATAAATTAGAATGGGTGAAATTTTCAGATGCAGCGTGGTACAAAAACGGTTTCTTTTATTCTCGTTATCCAAAACCAGAAGCAGGAAAAGAGTTGTCTGCTGCCAACGAAAATCATAGCGTGTACTATCATCAGCTAGGCGATTCGCAAGACAATGATGTATTGGTACATAAAGATGATAATCCATTGTTGTTTCATTCATTAGAAGTAACCGAAGATGAGCAGTATTTAATATTGTATAAATCTTCTGGAACAAATGGATTTGAAACTTATTATAAAAAAACAACTGAAGAAGGTTGGAACTTTAAACCATTATTTACAGGTTTTGATAATAAGAGTAGAGTTATTGATGTACAAAATGGCAAATTTATTGTTTTTACTGATATTGATGCACCTAAATACAGACTGATAAGCGTTGATCCAAACAACAATAATCCTAAAAGTTGGAAAGATATTATTGCCGAAAGTAAAACAGGACTGCTAGAAAAAGTAGTTATTGCCAACGGAAAATATTATGCACAATACTTAGAAAATGCTAGCAATCAGTTGTATAGTTTCGATTTAGATGGAAAGAACAAACAAGCCATTGCATTACCAACTATTGGCACTACAGAGTTATTTGCAAGTAAAAAAACAGATAAAACAATTTTCTATAGCTTTACTTCATTTATATATCCAAAATCTATATTTACTATTAATACATCAACTGGTTATTCTGATTTGTTCTTTAAACCAGAATTGACTTTTAATCCAAACGATTATGAAGTAAAACAAGAATGGTATAAATCGCACGACGGAACCAAAGTGTCTATGTTTATTGTACACAAAAAAGGATTAGCACTCAATAAGAAAAATCCAACTTATTTATATGCTTATGGTGGATTTAATATTAGTATGACACCAGGTTTTAGTTCATCAAGATTTTTATTGCTAGAAAATGGTGGCGTATTTGCAATGCCAAATTTAAGAGGAGGAGGCGAGTATGGCGAAGAATGGCATCAAGCAGGTATGTTGATGAAAAAGCAAACTGTATTCGATGATTTTATTGCAGCAGCAGAATATTTAATTAAAAACAGATATACTAGTTCGCAATATTTAGGAATTGCTGGTGGCTCTAATGGCGGATTACTAGTTGGTGCTTGTATGACACAAAGACCAGAGCTATTCAAAGTAGCATTTCCAGCAGTTGGCGTAATGGATATGCTAAAATATCATCAATTTACAATAGGTTGGGGTTGGGTACCAGAGTACGGAAGTTCAGAACAATCTAAAGAAATGTTTGAATATTTAAAAGGATATTCGCCATATCATAACTTAAAACCAAATACAAAATATCCAGCAACTTTGGTTACCACTGCCGATCATGACGATAGAGTAGTACCAGCACACAGCTTTAAATTTGCAGCACAGTTACAAGCTTGTAATGATAATGTTGCTACGAAAAAATATACACCAAATCCAGTATTAATAAGAATTGGTGTAAATGCTGGACATGGTGCAGGTAAACCAACTTCAAAAATTATAGAAGAACAAGTAGATATTTGGAGTTTCTTTTTTTGGAATGTAGGTATAAAATCTCTAAAACCAATTATTGACTAATAAAGAAAAATATATTGAGTACTTAAATAATAGTAGTATTTATAATAATACACCTATTTTTTTATTGCCAGATTTTTTAAACATCGTAGCAGAAGATTGGGAAGTTGTATTAGTAGAAGAAAACAGTCAATTAAAAGCAGTCTTACCTTATGCTATTAAAGGAAACCTATTAACCAAAAGAATATATTTGCCATTACTCAGTTTCTATCAATCATTTTTATTGTACGATGTTAATGAAGAAACAGCAATCATCAATCAGTTATTTGCACAATTGCCTAAAACAGTAAAAAGCTATTTTAAACTATTACCACAATATCATTTAGTCGACTTAAATGCACTAGCGTATAAACAAGAAAATTATTGTACTTATATTATTAATAAAAATATTGAATTATATAGTATAAGAAAAAACCATCAACGAAATATAAAAAAAGCAATTAATAATAACTTAGTAATAGAAGCAGCACAAAATGTCAATACTGCTTTCGATGTAATCAAGCAAACTTTTAGCAGACAGAACACTACATTAGATGTTGATGCAGAACAATTTAATCAACTAGTTAGTTGGACAAGAACAACACAACGAGGAGAAATTTGGAACTGTAAAGATCAAAATCATCAAATACATGCTTCCGTTTTATTGTTAAAAGATGCTACTACAACTTATTACATATTAGGTGGTTATAACGATGAATTTAAAAACAGTGGTGCTAAAACTTTTTTATTGTGGACACTCATACAACAAAGCATAGTAAAAGGAAAAATATTTAATTTTTGTGGAAGCACTAAAAAAAGCATCGCCAATTATTTCGAAGGATTTAATGCTACACCAACACCAATCTCCATTTGGAAAAAACAATTGTTATAGAAAACAATGTGTACATTTGTAATGTAATTTTATTGTTTCCTCATATAATTTATGAATACTAATAAATGAAGATTAAAATACAGTTGATACTGCCAATATTTACTACTTTCTACTTATTAGTAGTATTGTTTACAGATATATCATTAGTTGGTTATTGGACTGATGTAATCTTTTCTATTATTCTAGTATCTATAAGTTTAGTAATCATATTTAAATTTAAGATAAAAGAAATGTGGTTATCTTTTGTGCTTCGTACTTTAGCAATATTAAACTCAGTAGTAGTATATGGATTACTTATATTGAATATAATAAATCCTTTTGCTTGGGATATTTTAGAACTGAAAACTTTTTATTATGAAATTGTTGATGAAAGACTTTATAATGCATATTTTAAACCAGTAGGATCTTATTCTGGTGGACAAGGTAATTTTTGGATTACAGAGATTCCAAAAGTTTTTCCAATTATTGAAATTGACAAATACTATAACAGAACAGTAGATTGGAATTTTAAAGTAGATGAATTTGATGGTGAAATAGTTGATCAGAATGAAGTAGTTAAAAGTTATATCAAATCCGAAGTGATTGAAAAAGAAAATAATAATGATTATTTTGAAGATTAGTTGTTTGTATTACAGAACTTATGCCATGGTTCGTGTCTCACGAACAATTTTTTCTCAATAAGCTCACTCAAATTTAGCGTAGTGTAACGTGAGTGTATAAATAAAGCAAGTTTATAACTTGCTAACTTTACATTGCCAAGCATTTCCTTGCTATACTTTCACAAAATAATACAAGTAAATTTTGAATTTACAGACAAATGTCTTATATTTACAGACAAATGTCTTGGATATGATTGCAGAACGAGAAAAAATCAATAAAAATTTAACAGCTATAAATAAATCAATAGGTGTATATATTCAAAAAATTAATAAGTCTGATGAGCTTGTAAACAAAATAAAAGATATTACATATTCAGAATTTTTAGATAACAAAATGCTTATCATCAAAGCAATAAGAAATGGTCTGCCTTATAAATTATTTAGTCAAATAATGGAAATTACGCCTTTTTCTGAAGATGATTGGGCAACATATCTAAACATATCCAAAAAAACATTACAAAGACACAAAAACGAAACTAATTTCTTATTTAAACCAATACATACAGAAAAAATAATAGAATTAGCAGAAGTTACCAATTTTGGCAAAACTGTATTTGATTCAATAGAGCAGTTTTATTTGTGGTTAAATACACCATCTTTCGCTTTAGGAAATTTAAAACCTGCTGAATTATTAAAAGATTCTTATGGAAAAGAGTTAGTAATGGCAGAATTAAATAGAATTGAATACGGAATCTTTGCCTAATGAAAGTATTTAGATTATCAAAGAAAAAATACGCAAATGAGTTAAACGGAAAAGGTGCTGCTAAATTTGGTAACAGATGGAACTCAAAAGGAATCGAAATTATTTACACTTCAGAGAGTAGAGCATTGGCAATGGCAGAAGTTGCTGTACATTTAACACTTGCAACACTACCAAAAGATTTCGTTATGATTGAAATTGAAATTCCAAATGATATATTGATAAAAACATTACCAATAAAAAAGATGCCTACAGATTGGAACAATCATCCACCAAATATTAGTACTCAAAAAATAGGTGATAAATTTATAGATGATTTAGCATTTTGTATTTTGAAAGTACCTTCAGCAGTTGTACAAGGAGATTACAATTATCTAATCAATCCACATCATAAGCAATTTAAGAAAATAAAGCTTACTAAAGTTATTCCTTTTTCATTTGATACAAGAATGTTTAATGGATAAGTTCATGCTTCTTTACTTGTACTCGAGAGTTTCCGCTCAACATAAATAAAAGATTCTGAAATAAACCTGCCTACTGCAAGCAGGTTCAGAATGGAGTATGATGTACTAAAATTATTGTGTTGTCGAGAGTTTCCGCTCGCACTATATAAAAATTTTTTTTAAATTTATTTGCAGAACAACAGAGCTGTTATGAATATTTTTCTCATTTATGCCATGGTTCGTGTCTCACGAATCATTCCTTTTTTTGGAGTTTTAAATGGTGAAAAAAATATTCCTTCTCCTTTTGATAAGGAAGGAATGCTTGAGTATAAATATGTTCTTTTATATTAATCTTTTGATGAAAGAATAGGGTATTTATTAATATGGTGTAATAAAACATTTAAAGGAGTCCAAGTATCAAGAGTAGGAGTTCCTATAGATGTTGATTACATATCTTCAAATAATATTGAAGAACTTTCAAAATTACCTGATATTGATCTTCAAGATATGGATAAACTTATTGGTGCATAGTCAACAACCTCTAAAAATAATTATTGCAAAAATAAGAGGGCATATATTTAAATTTATAAAATAGACTATTGATAAGGGCTTTAATAAACGCAGGTAGCGATTTACTTGCCTTGTACTTGCAAGATACTGCAAATTATATTAAAACACAAAGCGAGCAAGCTGGCACTTGCCCGTTATTGCGTTTATTTTTTGTTATGGACTTTTATTCGTTTCTTTTTCAACTCTTCAATCTGTTTTTTGATATATGCTCTTTGTTCTTCTAAAGACATATCCAAAATATCCAGACTAAATTGGTCACGAATATCTCTCATCATTTTAACTAAATTTGGTTTAACTATTATCGTTTCCATAATCAAATATTTCTTTTGGTGTTCTGATTTCTAAAGTGTTGTACCCTTCTCTTAAGTTTATAGAGTTATATCCTCTAATTCTTTGAAGATTCACAATGTGTTTAAAGTTCCAACTTGCTAATACATCAACATTGTAAATAGTAGCTATTGCAATATGTTGACAGTCTGCTAAACTCGTTTTACCGACAACTTTCTCCTCAATATATTTCAATGCTAAATTTTCTGCTTCTGTAGACAATTCAACTTTAATAATATTTTTTAATGACTCATAAAAATCTACAATAAAACTAGGTGCACGGTATATTTCAAGTTCAAGAGGTTCAGAAACAATAATTTCAGTATTAAGTTTCTTTATTTCATTAAAGAAAGGTATTGTGTCTTCCGAAAACTCTTTATCAAAGTAACCTCCAAAAACAGAAGTGTCAATGAAAACTTTTTTTAACATTTATTTTTTGTCATTTGCTGTTAGGGATAAAGTTACTATTATTTTCTGTATTTCCACATATAAAACAATGTAATTCCTCCAACTATAACACCAATTCCTTGTGCAAAAACAATTGTGTAATCCTCTTTTAAGAGTCCGTAGATAACCCACAGAACAAATGAAATAAAAGATAACCCTATCAAAATTGGTGATAAGGAACTGCTGTTTTAGTGGTGATAATTTTCCTGATTTGATGTGGGAATCCAATTACTTTTATACTCCAACTCATTATCACAGTGATGATGCTTATAATTTTAATCATTTTATAGTTTTAGGAACTTTATAAACAAGTAATTTTTTTTCTGTTTCCCCATTACCTTTATTTGAACTCGGGATATCACCTATGACATTCCAGTTTAATTTAGTGGCAAGGTGTATTAATTTTTGAGCGTCATTATTTATCCAGCCATATATGTATTTTATATCAGAATCTCTGGCGTGTTCCATTGCATATTTGACTAAGTCTTGTCCAGCAGAACTGTTCATAAATGAGGATTTAACATAAGTGGAACTTTCAGCGTAATAGCTTTTGAAAAAATTCTTCTCTCGGAATGAAGTTAAAGATTGAAATCCGATATATTCTGTATTGTTAATTGCTACAAAATATTTAAAATTATCATCTTGATTGATAAATGCCTTATAGAAAAAATCTTTGCTTTTTGGGATTAGTTTATGGTCAAATATTTGATGTTTAATCCAAATCTCAAAAATTTGCTCAAAATCTTCAGGTCTTGATTCTCTAATGATATACTTAAACTTACCGTTATCTATTTCCTTGCGTAAATTGCCCATAACGGGAAAGTATAAATGCAGTAGCGGAAATCGAATCCTAAATGTTCAATTTGGAACTAAGTTTCAATAAATGGATTAACGCTGAATTTAGTACTTAACCCGCTATTGCGTTTATACATTGTGTTTGTTGCATAACTAAGGTATAATTAGTTTTTGATATAAACAAATGTTTATAGTAAAAATATTTTATATTGTATATTATTTGTATTCTTGTACATGCAAGGTCGTAAACAATTTCAAGCTAAACTATTTGTAAGTGCATCACTTCAAAGCTTAGTGCCAGAAAACAACTACTATCGCCAGCTCAATAGTGCATTAGATTTACATTGGCTCTACCAAGCAACGGCACCATACTATGGCACAGAAGGTAATCCAAGTATAGATCCAGTAGTATTTTTTAAAATCATGATAGTAGGTTATCTCAATAATATTAACTCCGATAGACAGTTACTAAGTTTTTGTGCTGACAGTTTAGCTATCCGTTTGTTTATAGGTTACGATTTAGATGAACAATTGCCATGTCATTCAACACTATCAAGAACTAGAGCATTGTATGGTAGCGAGATATTTATAAGTATGTTTCAACAAATATTACAGTTGTGTATCTCAAAACAAATGGTAGCAGGTAAACGCCAATGTATAGATAGTGCTTTTGTAAAAGCCAATGCAAGTATGGATAGCTTGGTAGAAAAAGAAGTGTTAGAAGATGTATCAAACTATGCTAACGCGTTTAATGAAAACAGCGAGTTTAAGGTAAGTCAAAGCGTAAAACAACAAGTAGAGCAACATCACAGATGGAAAACAGAAGCGTATAAAAAGATGCCAGGGCATGTGGTTAATCCAAAAAGATTAGATGAACAAGGCAAACCCATACGCCCAAAATTTGTGAGCAATCATACACATTATAGTACTACCGATAACCAAGCAAGAATATCAACCAAACCCGGCAAACCACGACAATTAAACTACTTAGCACAAGTAAGTGTAGACGACAAAAACCATGTAATAATAGGAGCATTAGCAGATTATGCCAACAAAAAAGATAGTGATTGCTTAGAGCAAATAGTTAATCAAACACAAACAAATTTACATCAAAACCATATTACGATAGCAGAAGTAATAGCCGATGCTGGATATAGCAGTGGTAAAGCATTGAAGTATTTAGAACAACAAAACATAACAGCATATATTCCCAACTTTGGACAATACAAATCAGAAAGAGCTGGCTTTAAATATAATGAAAAAGATAACCAGTATGAATGTACACAAGGTAACCAAGCGATATTAAGATACAAAGGCATTAAGACAGACAGCAAAGGATATGAAAAAAAACAATATAGAAGTAGCGAGAGCGATTGTAAAGATTGTCCATTAAGAGCAAACTGTTGTGGCAAAGTAACCAAGTTTAAAAAGATAGAAGACAGCATAGACAAACCTTACTACGACAGAATGCACGAACGACTTACCAAAAATGCAAGCTATGCCAAACGCATGGTAAGCAAGCGAAGCAGCACAGTAGAACCAGTATTAGGTACGCTGATAAACTTTAGAAACATGAAGCGAGTCAATACACGAGGCATAGCATTAGCCAACAAACATGTACTACTAGCCGCCATGACTTACAACTTACAGAAGTACTTAAAGTTTATTACCCAAACCAGAAAAACAGCCATAAAAGCAATGGAAATAAGTCAAAAAACACTAAAAAACACCATAAAAAGCTTAATCTTTAACATTTGTGTAGCAGTAAGCTACTAAAATTACCACATAAAAATATCAAAGCCAAAATATAATTTACATAAATAAGTATATGTAATACTGTATACTTATAGTTTTTAGCATTTTTTACCCAGTTGTGCAACGGTCACCATTGTTGCCTGTAGTGTTTTTTTATTTATCATTTTACTGTTACTGACAAAACTCCGTCAGGTCTTCCTATTTCAATTTGCTTCATTTCCTTTCTTGTATTCAAATCAATTACCGAAATGTAGTTGTCAGGAGTACACGAAATGAACATTCGATTACTTTCTTTATCCATGAAAATTCCTGCTCCTCGTCCTATTTTCACTTTCTTTTCTAATTTTTGTGTTTCTATATCATAATACAATAAATCGCCCGTTTTTACACTTACAATGCACACAGTTTTTCCATCTGGAGTTATTTTCAGTCGGTGCAAACCTTGAACTTTTGTATTAATTTTTGCTTTTACTTCTTTGTTTTCTAAATCGACCACAACCACATATCCGTCAGGTCTTGCTGTCCATAGTTCATTTTTTTCCGAGGAAATATCAAAACCTTCTGCACCCAAACCAACATCAATTAAAGTTTGTCGCCATTCTGTTCTTGGCTTTGCGTTGGGAGGTAAAACTCCTGTTGGCGGCATATAGGGTGGGATTTCTTTTTCTTCGTAAATGCTTACAGTTCCCGATTCTACATTGGTTGTGTAAAATGTTTTGCCGTTTGCAGAAACATTAATCAGATGTGTGAAATCTTGTCCTGTTCCAAAAACTTGCTCAAAAACATCATTTTCAATGTCATAAAGTCCTACCACTTTTGAGCCTTGAGCTGTAATCCATAGTTTTCCGTTTTGGTAAACTAAACCGTGTGGAATAAAAAAAGGTTTTGTATCTATTGTTTTTTCAGCTTCCAAAGTTTTGAGGTTAACAACTGCAATTTCGTGTCCGTTGTTTTTCATTAAAGGTTTAGATATATAAGCGAAGTTGTCCAAAGAATCAGTTACGATTTCGTGTGGGTCATCGCCAACATAAATATTTGTTATGGAATCGAGTGTTTTATAATCGTAAACTATTAGTTGTTTTTCGGCTTTGGATAATGCTAAAATGTAAGTTTCATTTTGTCCGAATGTCCAATTTGTGATTGCACAGCAAATAATAAGAATTATTAGTTTCAAATTTTTCATATAGTCTTTATGCGTTTTTTTGGCAACATTACAGGCAACGGTAAAGTATAAGCGTAGTGCGGGATTACGAAGCACTTACTTTCAACTTTGCAGATATGTTTGTTAATAGTTCATAAGTTTAAATTTATCACTTTCGCCCGCATTAAGCTTATACAATGTTGTACCCAGTGTTTTATTTTTCCATTTGGTTTATTATGAAATTTTCTGTCCAATTTTCAGAGGTTTTTTCTATCTGTGTTTTTATTTTTCCATTTTCAAATATGTAAATTAAGTCAGCATCTTCCAACGCCACTTTAAAGTCGTGGCTTACTATAATTACAGCAGAGTTATTTTCTTTAGCATATTTTTTTGCTTTTTGTCTAAGTAACATAGAGGTTTCGTAGTCTGTTGAAGATAAAAACTCGTCTAAACATAAAACCAACGATTTATTAATCGTATTTGAGATGAAAGATAATGTTTGTTTTTGTCCACCAGACAGATTTTCGCAAGGTTGTTTCAACTTTTTTAAAATCTCAGAATGTTCATTTAAAATTTCCGTTATTTCTTTTTTGAAATATCTCTTAGGAAATACTTTTTCATTAAACGACTTTGGTTTTAGGCGTAGAATTAGGTTTTCTTCTACCGTTAGCTCATTACAAAGGTTATCTTCAACTTTCTGTCGTACTATGGATATTACATTTTTATTTTTAATGAATTTATTTTCATTATCTAATAATTGTATTTTGCCAATTGTATTTTTTTCCTCGTTATTTAACAACTTTAAAAACAAACTCTTGCCACTTCCCATTTTCCCCAAAATAAAAGTTACTTTACCATAAGGGAATTTTATTTCAGAAATCTCCAAGTTGAAATCTACATCGCCATTTGGGAGTAAAAATTGTTTGTTTGCATTTTTAACTGTCAATTCCATTTGAGCCCTTTTAAATAGTCAATGTTTCTACTTTTCATTATGATAAAAAGCAATATCAAGGCACAAGCTGACGCTAACCTAAACAATTCGGCAGGCAATCCATATTCCAAGATGAAAAATATGATAAACTTATAAATTATTGAACCTAAAGCAATCATTAGTAGAATTAAGAACATTTTCCTGCTTTTCGATACGAGAATTAATCCAGCCAACATTGAAACTAATCCCACAATTGTTTGCCCAATTCCCATATTCACATCTGCCGAATAGCTTCTTTGTAAAAAGAAAGTTCCTGCTAAAGCTACTAATCCATTGGCAATTCCTAATAAAAGGAGATAATATAAGTTCTCTTTTATGTTTAGATTTTTACCAATTTTTGAGTTTTCGCCAATCGCTCTTATTCTAATTCCCCAAATTGAATTGGAAAATATATTTAAAGCAAAAACGATGAAAGTCAAAATAATTAGCACCAAAAGGAAAAGTAGTAAATTGTATTTAGACATTTCAAAATTCCCAATCAAAGATTGACTGTTTTCAAGAAATTGATTAGGCTTACCTAATATTACCCAAGCGATAGAGTAAAGGGCGATACTCATTAATAATCCAGCAATGACAGACGGTATTTTTATATATCTATTTATTGAGCCTGTGAGCAAACCGCAAACAAATCCTGAAAATGTAGCTAATATTAAAGCCAAATAAGGCGAATATCCAATAGCAACAAGTTTGATATAAACACAACTTCCTATTACAAAACTCCCATCAGGCGTTAAGTCTGGAAATTTAAGCCATTGAAAAGACAAATAAACGCCAAATGAAAAAATGGCAAATATTAATCCTTCTGTTATTATGGGAATCAATTGTTCCATTATTTCACTTCAACATTTTTATATTTGGTTATTGTATTTAAATCCAAATTTAGCATTTTTAAAATACTACCATTTATATAAATATTAGGGTTTTCATTTGGTACGATTGGAATTTCTCCCGCCTTTTTCTTTTTCTCTAAAATCAATAATGCAATGTCCGCAGATTGTTGACCTAATTTAAAGAAATCTAATGACAAAGCAACTAAAGCTCCATCTTCAATAGAACTTTCAACTGTTGCAAATACGGGAGTCTTGTTGTTATTCGCTATTTTGCAAACCACTTTTAACCCAGCGTGAACGGTATTATCTGGTGGAATATAAATTGCTTGTACTTTGTTTTTTAATGATTGGGTAATAGTTGCCAACTCCGAGGTGTTTGATATTGGTCTTTCTTCAAGTTTAATATTGAGATTATTTTGGACAATATATTCTCTTATTCGTTTTATAACCGCTACCGAATTAACTTCACCAGTATTATAAATAACCCCTAATGATTGAACATTTGGAATTAAATCTCTAATAAGGTTTATTTGTAAGGCAATAGGAGGTAAATCGGTTGTTGCTGCATAATTTTTTCCGGGATTTTCCCAAGAATTAGCCAAGCCTGCCGCAATTGGGTCGGTTACTGTTCCTTGTACAATAACAAGCGAACTATCTCTTTTTTGTAGTGCTTGTGCCAAAGGTGTACCAAGAACATATACCAAATCAGGTTTTTGGCGGATAATTTTATCAACAATTTGGTTTTGCAAACTTGCATCGCCTTGAGCATTATCGTAAGTAATTTTTATACTGTCTTTTTGTGCAAATTCACTTTCTAAAATTTGTTTTTTAAAACCATCTTCTAATTGAGTTATTGGGTCAATTTTGACGATTGAAACGATTGAAATTGTTTTAGAATGTTCCGTTTTCTTTTTATCTAAAATATATAGAGATAATATTGCAATTCCAATTAAAATTAGTGTTAAAACTAACCATTTATGATTCTTTTTCATTTGTTATAGTTGTTATTTTTTCTATTAGTAAATCTGCAAGAATCTTATCTTCTTGCTTATAAATATATGCTTTGGCAAGTTTTTCCTTTGTGTTTTCACTTGAATTAGGAGAAAAAAAAGTACAATCTGAATAATTATATTCAGGTAAACCAAAAGTATTAATTAAATAGACCGTATTATCAACTATTAAACAATGGCTAGGAAATTGTTGGGGTTGAACTTCAAATGTTTTACAATTTGTGTGTGTAGAACTATTAAAATCATTAAACCTGTTTGTTGCTTCAGTAATACAGTTCTGTATAGCCAAATCATTTGCAACATCAGTTACAAAATTCATTTCTCCATACTTCTCATATAAAGGTTTATAAAGTGAAACTGGATAAGTAATTAAAGTAAAATCAATTTTTGTATTATCTTTTGCAAAATTTAATGCAGTAATAAAGTCAGAATAATGTTGTGCAGGAACTTCATCTATTTGTTCTCTATAATAGCCGATGTTAATTGCTGGATAAACCAATATAACTCTACCGCTTCTACTAAACCTTTTCTCCTTAATGTCTTCCGAAGCAATATTTAAAAATCTTTCAATACTTGAAATAGGTGCTATTTCTTGAAAAATACTCCTAAATAAAATAATTGTAGAGATAATTGATAAAAGAATACCAGATATTCCAAAAATGTTGCTTCGTATGAAACTTTGTCCGTCAATATTTTCAAAAAAGAAAGCTGTGCCAGCAATAAAAATAAGAGCAATTCCTGCTCCCCAGAATAAAGGAATCGAAAAATTTTGCTTTAGATAATTTATCTCTCTTTCAAATTCAACTTTGGTGTCTTCTTTTATAAAAAGGCTATTAAGTAGAAACAACAAAATACCAAAAAAAGCAATAGCGAGTAATAAGGCGAATTTTTGATATGATTTAGTTTGAATAATTGATACTATTAATAATTCTAATAACCATAAAATAAGATAAATACCAATTATTGCAACAATTATAAATATTGCTTTTTTGCCAAATTTCTTCATATTTGCTTTATTGTAGCTGTATAAAATCCACCTTTTAAATTTTCCCAATCTCCCAGTTTGTCCAAATTTAAAACTGAAAGACCTGCATTTTTTACTTCTTGGATGAAGATTTCAGGGCTTTCTTTAAGGTCTCCACCATCATCAGCAGTATTTAGTTTTTCGTGTTCAAAGTATTCGGTTTCCATTTCCATTAGTCCTTGTAATAATCTTCTTTTGGCTTCCTTTATTACATAACCGTACCATATTGTCCATCCCTAAATAGAGTTGACCGTTTTGGTTAAAAAAATATTGTTCATTTTGTTTAAATCCATCGGACAAATAGGAGCTTGCAGGTCTTTGTTGCTAAAAACGAAGTGTGGCTCAAAGCCACCTTCGTTTTTTAAACCTTCGGCATAAATAATCGCTTTTGGTCTTTGTTGCTTTGGTAAAGCTACTACTTCTTTTTCAAAAGCTATGGGTGTTTTTCTGCCTACTGCATTGTGTAGTCTTTTGTTGTTGTAATGTTTTACTGCTCTGTTTGTCATTGTTTTTAATGTTTGATAATTTTTAGGTTGCCAATAAGCTAAATATTCGTTTTTTATGGTTTGATTAATGCGTTCTGCATAGGCATTATCTAATGCTGTTTCTCCCATACTGATTAAAGTATTTTGAGATTTTAGCAGTTTAATATAATCCTTATAAATGTATTGACTACCTTTATCTGAATGATGTACCTGTGGTGCTTGGTTTTGTTTTAATGCCATTTTTAGTGCTTGTACATTAGCTTCGGCTCTTAAACTATCTGATACATGATATCCTACTATTTTCTTGGTATAAACATCTATAATAAATACAGCATAATAAAACTCGTTGTTTACTTTAATATAAGTAATGTCGCTTTGCCATACTTGGCTCGGACTGTGTAACAACATGCCTTGAATTAAGTTAGGATAATACAATTTAGAAGCAGTAGTTGTTCTATGATAGTTTTTCTTTCGTTTGATCCTAAAACCTAAATCCATAAATAAATCTACAAATTTGTCTCTGCCAATAAAATTTGGCTTTAGTGTGTAATACATCTTTTCAACTCCACAACCTGGATGTTCTTGTCGAAGCGTTTCTGCTTCTTTAAGTAATAACATTACTTGTTCATCAAACACGGCTTGCCTTTTAGCATACTGATTTACAGCTTGTTTGCTAATGCCTACCACTTTGTATAACTGATTTAAAGAATAACTCATTTTGTTTTTGTTTGATTTGAAGTGTTGGATTGTGGAGTGGAGTAGTTTTTTTTAATATCAATATCTAGTTCTTCTTTAGCAATGTCTATCATCTTTTCCAAGAAGTCTATCTTAATCTGTTTTTGACCAACTATGGCTTCTAACAATTTAATTTTGTCTTGTAATTCTTTTACTTTTTTTGTGCTGCTTTCTGTGTGTTCCACCATACGATATCCTTTTTCATTGTACTTTGAATACTTATAAATCCAGCTGTAAATTAGAGAATCTGATATGTCATGCAGTCGCTCAAGTTCAACTACACTATACCTACCAGTTTCAAACTCTTTTACTAGACTTAGCTTAAATGAGTCACTAAATTTACGATGTTTTCTAATCTTTTTTAAATTTGCTTTCATCTTGTTTTCCGTTTGTAAAACGGTCAACCTATTTCAGGGACGGACATATTTTGCAATGCTCTAATCTTTCTTCTTCATTTTTATATTCCAATATGCCTTCGTCAGCATTTATTACAACTTTGGCTTGTCGGCACAAATTGGCTAATAATTTACTTCGTTGCGATTTGGGTATGTGGTGGTAAACTCCACGAATAATTATGGCGTCATAATGTTTGTCGAAAGTGTCATTAATTATATCCCAATCATAATATGGAATATTAGCCGTTTCGGGATTGTCTTTAAAAAATTTCTTTGCTTCTGGGTCAATATCGCAAGCATCAATTTCTAAATTTGGAATTCCTTGTAAAAGTCGGCTAACTTGCCCAGAACCCGCTCCTGCATCTAATACTTTTTTTGGTTTATAATCAATTCCAATGTTTTCTAATAGCCTAAAAATAATTGAAGAATTACAAGCATCAATATACGGATGACAAGAAATGCCTTCATCGTATTTAAATAGGTTTACATATTCTGAATAATGCATAATTTTGTATTGGCACAAATTACTAATTTTTTTGATTAAATAGGAAGTGGTTCGGATTTTTCTAACATTGGGTACAACGGTTTTGGCTATATGTAGTGCGGGTTTACAAAGCCAAAACTTCCGACTAATATACAAATTTTCGTAAAACGCACGACCTTTGGTTTTAAGACTTTTGCCCGCATTACATATAGCCTGTGTTGTGTGCAGGTGTTTTTTCTTCGAGTTGTTTTATACATTCTTCCCTTATTAGCCAAATCTCATCAAAACTCAATTTAATATTTTCTTGTTCTATCCATTTTTGTAAGTAATTTTTATGATATTCAACCTTAAAAGTATTCACTTGTTCTGGTTCAATTTCCATTTCATCAATAATATCATTTCTCAAATTTTCGATATCCGAGTTTGAGTTTGTAATGTCAATTCGTTGGTTGTTTAGTTTTAAGTAGCAATGTGCTTCAGGGATATGTTTCAACCCGTTTCTTGAAATTAAATCTCTAATTTTTGGTGTGTTCAAATGGTTCATTTTGTACATTCCTAATATAAGTTTTACATTTTTGAATCCGTTTAAGTCAGCAACTTTTTTTAGAAATGAATGTTTTGAACTGCAAGTTCCTTTATTTTCTTTTAAGACAAGTGAAAAATTCTCTCGATTTGAATTACGTCCATACGGTAAATTTCTTGTAAATTCAATCAATTCACTCCAATTTTTAATTGATTTGGATTGAATCAAGTCGGTTAAATCATCTTTTGAGTTGAATTCTAAATCTTTAATTGAAAATATCACTTTATATTTGTCAGGGTCTGAAATCATTATACCATTTTTCGACCAATATGGATTTTTGGGTTGTTCAAAGTTTAGATCTTTTTGCTTTAGTATTTCTTGTATTTTGTAAAGTTCAATTTTTGAATTCACATAAAAAACGAGAATGTCATCTTCGTCAAATTTGCTTTTTGGCTTTTCGTTTGAAGTTGTAAATTCTAAATGCCAATCAGCGTTTTTGTGACCTAAAAATAGTCCATTATAATTGTCGTGATTTTCGAAACTTCCTAATTTTTCGAGCCCAACAACTTCTGTGTAAAATTTCTCAATTTTATCTAAGTCGTTTGTATGTCTTGCATATCTGAATGTCATTCTTTTACGCTGTCTTTTTTACTTGCACACAACGTCCCGCGGCTTCACGAAGTGGCGAACTTCGTAACCGATTATTTTCCGTTAAAGATAAAATTTCTTGCGGAAAATAAACGTGAATTTACCACAAATTTCGCCATTTTGTGAAACCGCTGTTAGCTGATGGTGTTGTTATTAATCGATATGTTTGTTACTTTTGCTTAAGTTACACTCACTACATAATGTTTGTAAATTATTTAATTCGGTTAAACCTCCAAGTGAAAATGGAATTTTATGGTCAACGTGAAGTTTAGCTCCATCATTTGCGTTTTTTCCACAAGCTACACATTTAAAATTATCTTTTTTGAATACTTTGTATCGCATTCCTAAAGGAATATTTCGTTTAGTTTTGTTTTCAATTACTTTCAGCGGTAAATTTTCTATTTCGTCATCTTTACCTGTAAAAATGTAATCTAATTTATTATAAGTTGGTAATATTTCAAGTTGATAACCTTTATTGCCTTGAAAATGTCCTTTCAAAATTGAAACAACAATAAAATCATTCAAGAATTTTTCTAACGATGTGTTTACAAGTTGCTTTTTGGTTGGGTCAAATATTCCTAAAATAATATCGTTATTGTCAGTTACGTCAAATCCAAGTTTTTTAAGTTGTTCGCAAAATACTATTTGTTTTTGTCTTCTATGAGCTTGAGCTAATTTTTCACTTCCTTTATATTGTTCGGAAAATTTTATTTTTTGAGTTAGATAAATTACGTTATCACTTTCTTTTTCTGTTGTCAAGTTTACAGAGAAAGTCATTCCTTCTTTACCATTAATTTTCGTGTAGCAAAATAAGCGATAAAAATCACTCGTGTTTTCGTAAAGTTGCAATGAAACTTGTAAATCGCCATCTAAAATAGGAAAAGTGTATTCGTGTTCGTTTTGTAAACTTTCAAATCCATCTTGATTATATTGGATTTTATCTTTTACACCTTTTGTTCCTTTTAGAATAAATTTTCCAATAGTAATTTCGTTCGGAAGTTTTGTTTTTCTTAAAATTTCGGCAAATATTTCAGCGTCTTTATGTCTGTCGTTTTTCGTCATTTTTCTTTTTTACGTTCTGTTCAAATACACTATCAGCTAACGGTCGAGGCTATTTGCAGTAAGGGATTGCGGGCTACTATCCTGTCCACCGACACCGAAGTTTGAGCGGGGCAGAATGCTTGAATTACCACTGAAACCCTTATTGCATATAGCCTTTGTTAGCGGTATGTTAATTTTTTACATAGTTTTCAATCACTTTTTTCCATAAAAGGTAACCATTTCCGTTCAAATGGAGTCCGTCATATGAATAAGTTAAGTCTAATTCATTTTTCTCATTTCTAAATGATTCAAAAAGGTTAATAAAAACCGAGTTATACTTTGCTGATAATTTCATTAATCCTTTATTGATTTCCAAGATGTCACCATTTTTCCGAGTTTCTTGATTATGTGTCGGCAAAATGCTCTGAATGTATAACTCGGTCTTAGGTGTTTTGTCTTTTATTAGAATTATTAATCTCTCATAGTCAGATAAAATCTGATTTATTGATTTATTTCTCGCAAGGTCATTTGTACCAATTAATAAAAAGATTTTTTGTGGATGTGATTCAACTACTTCATTTATGCGGTTAATTACACCTTCAATAATGTCACCGCTAATACCACGATTTTTAATTTTAGAATTTCTGAAAAGTTCAACCCAGTCACAACCTTCAGTAATGCTATTCCCTAAAAATATTATTTCGTTCGTGTCATTAGGCATAGATTCAAAGAATTGCTTTTTTGCCTCATAATAAACACCAAAACCTGTCTGGGTTGTCTGGGTTGTCTGAGTTGTCTGGGCTGTTTTAAACTTTCTTTCTAAATAAACAATACCACCTTTTTTGTGAATTACGTATCCACCAAATCCAACAAATAAAATGTTGATAATAATCGAAATTGTAAGTGCTTTTCTCATTGTGTCTTTCTGTTTTTATTAATTACCGCTAACGGTTTCGGGCTTTGCGTTCGGGCGGGTTTCGGAGCACAAAACTGTCAACCAGCACTGAACTTGAATAGAAGCACAAAGCTCCAAGTTTGCACGTCACCCCGCCTGACGCAAAACCCGTGTTACCAGCCGTATTTCTTGTTTCAGTCATAATAAAAGTCTATTACGTCACCTTTTTTTGTTTTCTCTAAAACTTTGTCTATGTCGCCACGAACACCATTTCTGTTGTAATACTTAATCCCACTTGCAAAATGTTTTACATAGGGCAGTTCTTTTTCAACTGTCCGCCAAGCTAAGTTCCAAATATTCGGTGTGTCTGTCGTGTGTGGGTGTTGTAAAATAATTTCAGGTTTGAACTTCTTGCATAGAGCTTTAAACCTGTCAGCCAATTGTTTTTTCCAACCGTCTGGATTTGCAGTTGCTTGTCCACGAGGACTAAATACATTTAGGTCGTGGCAACCGAGAATTACAACCTTTTGGTTATTCAATTCAACGAAATGTGTTTCAAGGTCGTTTATTTTTATCAAGTCCCTTTTTTGTCCTTCGGTAGGATAAAATTTTCCTGTCCAACTAATTACTTTCTCCTTTTGTAAATCGTAAATAGCAACAAGTTCAATAAGTTGATAGTTATTTGGGTTGAAACCGTCAATGCCTATGGTAAAATAGTCAGCAGTTTCTTTAAGTTTTTTTAAAGTTGCAGGGTTTAAACTCTCAAAAAATGAAACAATAACGGTATTTGCTTCTTTTTGTAGTATTGAAACGCTTTGCCTTTCTGCCTTTATAATGTCAAGGTCATATTGAAGACTTTCTGGAAAGTCAAAAGTCAAGAAGCCACCAGGAGTTAAAATAAACTCATAAGTTCTTTTCTGATATTCTGTTGAAAGAAACTTTTCAATCAATTTTTCAAGTTTAGAAAAGTTTGGATTGCCGTATTTGTCATACTGCTTTCCTGTAACTACAAGTCGTGCAATTTTGTGCTTTGTGGGATTTTCATTTTGCTTGTCTGCAATGGAAACAAATTGCTTTAAATATTTTTCTGCTCCGTCTGCTTCCCAATCTATATCACCGTGTTTAATTCTTACAAGTTTATAGCCGTGTCTATGTGCTTCAATATCTCTTACGGTGTCGTAAAAGGCTCTTTTCTCATCTCTGTCTATTGGGCTGTTATCTTTTGCGTTAATTTTTTTGCAAGCATTTATCCACGTTTCTTTTGAAAAATTGAGCTTAATAGTTGAAGGATAGTTTAATAAAGTGATTTCTCTTGCTTTGCTGAAATGTTGATTTTCATCATACTCAATAATCAATTTATGGTCTTCCAAAACAATATCGCAAAGGAGTTGGTAATTGGATTTTTTAAAACCGTTTTGATTTCGGTATTCATATAATGCTTTTACGATTTGAGAGTATTCTTTTGGTAACTTTTCTTGGTTTGGAGTTTTTAACCAGTCAAACTTTTTCTCGGTCTCAATATGTCCGAAGTGCTTTTGTAATAGCCGTTGGATTGCATTTTTTTGGCTAACGACATTTAATTTTTTAGTGATTGACTTTCGTGGTTCGGTTAGTTCAATTTGTTTTGGGGTCGTTTTTCTTTTCTCTGTCGGTGTAATTGTGTCTTTTTTATATTGAACCGTAAATCCTAATTTTTTGAAAAAAGTCGCAGTTTCTTGTCCGCCACTATATTCACTTTTGGAAATTTCTTTTTTGTTGGCAATAAAGTAAGCAAGGCCCCGAATGTGCTTGGCGGGGTATTTTTTGTCGTTGAAAATTAAAAATGTGTTTCGTGGTTCAGGATAATTTTCATTTGTCCTGTCAAAAAGTTCGATTGCCTTTTTAACGTCACTTGCTGTTATATTGTCCCAAAGTTTATTCATTTTTCTATCGTCTTAATATGGCTGGTAACGGCGAAGCATTGCTGAAGTGCGGCAGTTTACTACTATACTTTTTGCAATGTTTTGCTTGTTAAATATACAAAGAACTTTTAATTGTTTGCACTTTTCGCCGCATTTTAGCAATGCAATGTTGTAGGTAGCCCTTTTTCGAGTAGGTTTGCATTGTCTAATTGTCGAACGAGCGGAACCGAATGGCGTTGGGTTGCATAGGCTTTTGCATTTTAAGCATTGTTTTAGCGTTGGCTAAAATGCAAATGTATATGCAACTGTCTGGCTTTTCGCAGTAAGGAGTATTATTTCCGCAGTTGCTATAATATAAACCGCAGTTACTATAATTGTTAACTCAGTAAGCAGAATATAAACCACAGTAGCAAGGTTTATTAATGCAGTAGCGATTTATATTGTCGCAGTAGAAATTACTCAAACCGCAGTTGCGTTATTTGTTAATGCAGTAACGATAATTGTTGTAGCAGTAGCAATTATTATAAAAGTGGTAACTGTAATGTAAAAAGTGGTCGTTTATTTTTTCACTTTTTTAAATTCGATACTTTTTACTTGTGCATATTCTGCACTTGATGCTCCAAAAACGGATTTGATGTATTGTTTTACTGCTTTTGCGGTGTCAACAAGTCCAGTGAGGTCTTTGTATAATACTTTATCTCTCGTAATGCGTGAGTTACTGATAGCTGTAAATGCTGTTGCTAACGCTGTATTTTTTGCAGTTAAATCTGTTTGTTTTGCTGTGAGTGTTGCAATTTTTAAATCGGTTTCGTTAGGTGCGTAGCTTGGTTCGGATTGCAAAACTGAAATTAAACCTGCAAAGTGCTGTATGAGTTGGTCGTAAGATTGGTGTGATGAACTGATGGTTGCTGGTGCTGGTGTATTAGGGTCAACTGTAGTAGCGGTCTTAGTGGAACGTTGTCCTTGTATTTTGCGATTGAAACCTTTTGCATCTGCTATTTTTTCTGGTGATGCGTCTGTAATTTGTAGCGCATTTATCAAACGAGTGCATAGTGCACGAAGTCCGTCGAAAGATGCAATTCGTCCATTTACAGCGTTGTTGTATGCGGTATTTTTGGTAACTACATCTGCTAAGGCATTTTGCCCTGCTGTAAAAAGTGTATTGAGTTGAGGTAGTTTAAGTGCGTTTTTGGTTGGATTGTAAGTTGCACCATAGCCAGTAACAAAAGCGATAAGGTCTTGGAAGTTGGCTACATTTTTGGCATGTCCGGTTTCATAATAGTTTGGCATAATAATATTTTTGGTTAGTTAACGATTAAAATGAACAAATATTGTACTCTAATATTCTAATTCATAAATATTTTCTTTGCCTGAAATAACTTTTATTTCTTGAGTATCTGTTCTTCTTATAGAACTTTTATAATCAGAATAATAGTACCAACTCATCTCAATTTGATAGATACCGCTGGGAATATTATAAACACATGATGCATTTTGATAGGCAAGAACATCAATTGTTTTAATTTTTTCATTAGAACCAATTTTTTTAATAGATAAAACAGCACTATAATTACTACTTGATATTTTAAAACATACATCGCCAACAGCTGATGTTTCTTTGGGTACATTATAGTCTTTAATTTCTTGTTGTGGTTTGTTTTTTACTGTGGTGGAACTTTCAACAATTTGTTTCTGGAGTTCTTTTAATGATGATTCTTGTATGAAAGATGTTTTATAAGATGCTAATGAATTTCCTGTTTTGGTATCTAATAATTTTATATTTAAACGATAGAGACCATTAAATTCTGTTATAGTTGCACTTATTAATATATCTGCGGCATCAATTTTCCCTAAATCTTTTGCCAATTGCGACCTATCAAATGATTTTAAGATTCTTTTTTCTTCTAAAATTTGATCGAGATTTGCTCTTTCTAACACACTAAATTTTGTTTGATTTGCAGTAAGATTTGATAGTGAAGATGAAATTTCATCTGCTAAAAATATACCAAGTTGTGTTTGGCTATTATCTAAGTTTTCAAACTCTACAATAGCTACTTTCTTTTTGCCTGTATTAATAATTGTTTTTGCTAATTCATCTGCTGTTGTATTTATTTTTGTGTCGAAATCTTGACTGAAAGCATTTATGTTAATTGCTAACATAAAAAATAACAGCAAATTTTTAAAGCTGTTTGATATTGTTTGTATTATTTTATTTTGCATGATATTATTTATTTTTTTACAAATTTATGTTTTGGATTTCTGCTAGTATGAAAGATTCTAAAAATTACTATTTTGTTGTTAATAAGCTCATAAACTATTACATAAGGGAAAATATTTATTTTTGTTTGTCTGTATTCTTTTGCAATCTTTCTAAAATGTTTTGGATTTTCTACAATAAACTGAATAGATTTTCTTACTTCTTGTAATAATTGTACACCTAAGTTTTCTAATTGTTCTTCATACCAAAACATGGCATCTTTTAGGTCTTCTCTTGCCTGTTCTTCTATTTCTAATTTATACATTATTTTTTTATGCTTACCATTAGTTCTGTTTCTACTTCTTCCCAATTATAGGTTTTAGATTTACCAGCTAAATAGTTTTCGCGTTGTATGTCTAATGCTTCTATTTCTTTATCTGATAGTTTTAAATTAGTAGTTTCTATCTCTTCTTCAAACATTACATACATTGCTTGTACCTTTTTTTCATCTACGGTATCAATGAATTGATGCAATTTATCTCTGAGTATTACTGTTGATGTTGCCATTGTCGTTTTGTTTTTATATCAAAGTTAGTATTTTTTATATTATTTCTATTTTTTTGATTTAATAAATAATAAAAGTACAAAATATTTTAATCTTTTATGCAACGCACCGAAAAGCCAAAAAATTTGTAGTCGTGTCCTCTTTTAGAAGTGACAAGAACATTTCTTAAAGCGTGTAAATATGCATAAGGTGGAATAGCATATTCAGTCGAAGACCAAATCCAAGTTTCCTCGCCTATATATATGAATACCGTTCCGTTTCTACCACCTGTTGGAAGCCCTGAAAAACCACTACTATTAGTTGCTCCTGTATTTGGTGAATTCCATAATGAACTTGTTGATTTCATTTTACCACCAGCTATGCTTTCTCCGCCTAAATAGTTTATTAATGTTGTCCATTCTGCATCAGTAGGAACATGCCAACCCGTAGGAGCTAATTTTCCTGTGTTTACCGAATACCAATTATACAATTTACCATAAATAGTATTATTACTCACATCATTGTTGTAATAACACCATCCACCTGTAGTTAAATTATTCCATGCTGTATTATCTGTAATATTTGGTATAATTGTACCATCATTATAATGTGTAGTTTTTAAGTTTTCTGCCATCCAAGTTTGTGTACCTATTTGTATAGTCTTATATATATTGCCATCTATATCTGTCATTGTGCCGTATGTTAGATTTGGATTAAATATACTATTACTGTTATTTACAACAATATAAGCTGTTTTTGTTTTAGTATTACTGCCATTGGCATTGGTAGCTGTTAGTGTAACCGTGTATGTACCTGCTGTGTTGTATTGTACAGTTGGGTTTTGTGCTGTTGAGGTTGCTGGTGTGCCACCTTGAAAAGTCCATGACCATGATGTAGGCGAACCTGATGATAAATCTGTAAAACCAATACTTGAACCTGTGTTTATATTGGTTTGGCTCGCACTAAAATCTGCAACTGGTGGATTGCTTGCATTGTTGCAAGTGTATAATACTTTTGAGTAATCAAAAATATCCGGATAGGAAGCGGCTACAAAGTTCCAACTGAAAAATTGTAAATTGGCTTCTGCACCGGCACTTAAACCTGCTTTTAACTCACAATCTGGCGTTGGCAATAAAGTACCAGATGCCTTTAAATAACCTTGTGCTAATACGCTGCCTTTTGCCCAATTAGAATTGTATAATTTAAAATCAATAGCTGGTTCTACATATATTTTTGCAGTTGCACTTCCATTAATACTTGGTGTTGTGTGTGTGGTTGATAATGTTTGTGTATAGTTTTTATCCCAATTATTGTTTTTGTATTCAATGTTTGCTTTTACATTGCTTGTTATTGTTTGCGATGCTGTAACAGATACATTTAGGTTGGCATTTGCACCTAAACTAACTCTAAGGTTTGGTACAACGACTAAAAACGGAAGACCAGGCAACGGATATGTAGCTAATGGTTGTTCGTAAATATTTATTTCTTTAGAAACATTGCCAACTGTGCCGCCTGCCACTACTGATTGGTCTAAAACTGTTTGAAAATTTCCTTCTAAAATGGCATATTGTAGTTTAAATCTGCTAATATCTACTGCAAAACGGAAACTTGGAGTAAGTTCGATATTTTCACTTAGTTTTATTTGGTCGGTTGTGGTGCTATTGTTGCCATCTGCATCATATAAAACAATGTTAGGCATATCAACCGTAAAGTTGGTGCTTGTAACTCTGTGTGCTGTATCGGCAGTTGTGAATGATTTTGTATAATCTACATGTAACTCTTCAAATGCTTCTTCTAAAGGTACTTCTACAGTTGTAAATATATAGGTGGTACCTGTTTTTTGTATATTGGTTATTTTTCTTAGAAAACCATAAGGTGCATTGGGTGCAATGCCTGAAATAATAATATTACCAACTGTTAAACTTTGTAGTTGTGTTGTGTTTCCGTTGAATACAACTTTAGTAGAATCTACGGTTTGTATTACTTGCGATGATGGATTATCAATGATAACGGATTTTGGTGCTAAGACGTAAGATGCTGGTTTGTCTGTGTTGTTGGTTTTGTCTTTTTTGCAAGAGAATGCAAAGAAAGTAATTAGTAGAATGGTAATTAGTTTTAGATTTTTCATAGTATGATGTTTTAGTATTTTATAATTTTTGGTTATGCAGAATAAAAATAAAATAAATTATTATGATTTTGTAGTATTCAACAATAATTTTCCCATCCACCACAGGGTGGTGGGTGGGAATAGATAGAAGCGTTGGGCAAAATAAATGTGGCACAAAATTGTTTCGCACGCAGTAGCGTGGCTTTGTGCCTCTTTTATTTTGCTGAAGCGTTGGTAATATTTCTTGTCGCTTTTGCACTTGCCGTTTTTTTTATGTAGTGTCTCTCAAGGGTTACCTACAACGGTGAGTATATGGCAAGTAGGCGATTGCGGACTTCAAACCTATCAAACCGAGATGAAGTTGAAGCGGGCTACAACCGTTGAATTTACTACTATTTCGCCTATTTGCTATATACATTGTTAGCGGCTGCACTTATTTTTCAATTATTATTTTTCGTGTTAAATAACCATACTCTGTTTCAATTTTTATTAAGTACAAACCATTTTGTAAGTCTGGGAGATGTAACTGATTGGAATTACTTTCGCGCAAAATTATTTTGCCAGTCATATCAATTA